>CAKQJJ010000103.1 GCA_934247335.1 uncultured Clostridia bacterium
GTTGTTTTTAACGTTTGCAACCACTTCTTTCCAGGTGTCGGAAGCGAACATTTTGCCGCTTTCGATGGACTGGCTTTCCAGTTTTGCGCCCTGAGCGAAAACCTGACCGGAGCCGAGAGCGTTGTGTCCGACTTCGGAGTTGCCCATATCGTCGTCGGAGGGAAGTCCGACAGCCGTTCCGTGCGCTTTGAGTTTGAGCATGGGATAGTTTGCCGCAAGCATGTCGAGAGTGGGCGTATAGGCAAGCTTTACCGCGTTGCCCGCGTTGTCTGGAGCGATGCCCACGCCGTCCATAACGACGGTGAGCACGGGTCCTTCCACGTTTAATTTTCCGTTTGCTTTTTTGAGTATTTTATTCATAATTTTTTACTCCTTTTTTGCTCGAAAAACGGAGCGAATGCGCTTCGCTCCGCCTTAATCTGAAATTAGTCGTTGAAATGAATTACTTTGGAGAAGTCTTCCGCTTTAAGCGAAGCGCCGCCGATAAGACCGCCGTCGATATCGCTCATAGCCATAAGTTCGGACGCGTTCTTTGCGTTCATGCTTCCGCCGTACTGAATGCGGACTTTGTTTGCAACGGGACGGGTGAACATCTTTGCAAGCGTTTTTCTGATAAACTTGATGGTGGTGTTTGCCTGTTCCGCGGTTGCGGTAACGCCGGTTCCGATTGCCCAGACGGGTTCGTACGCGATGACGACGTTTTTCATATCGTCCGCGGTGAGACCTTCCAAGCCGCCTTCGAGCTGAGTGCGAAGAACGATTTCGGTTTTTCCGCCGTTGCGTTCGTCGAGAGTTTCGCCTACGCAGACGATGGGTTTGAGTTCGTTTTTAAGAGCCTGCACGAGGCGCATATTTACGGTTTTATCGGTTTCGCCGAAATACTGACGGCGTTCGCTGTGACCGATGATTACGTATTCGGCGCCCACTTCTTTAAGCATAGCCGCGCTGATTTCGCCGGTGAACGCGCCCTTGTCTGCCCAGGCAACGTTTTCGGCGCCAACCTTTATTTTGGAACCCTTAACGAGTTTTTTAACTTTTTCGATGCAAGTATAAGGTACGCAAACCACCTCGTCGGTGCGGGTTACGTCTTTTACGAGCGGTTTCAAAGCGGTGATAAGCTGTTCGGCTTCCGCTTTGGTGTTATTCATTTTCCAGTTTCCTGCGATGATAGGTTTTTTCATTTTAATACTCCTGTTGTTAGTACTGTTTATATAAATTGCGGATATCGTCCGGCAACGTCTATTATAATACAATTTAGCGCTTTTTTCAAGCGAAAATCGGGTGAAATGCAAACTTTTTTACGTTATTTTGCTTTATTCTGCCGTACGTACTCGTACACGACGAGCGCTGCGGCGACGGAAGCGTTAAGCGAGTTTACCTTGCCGAACATGGGAAGAGTGACCACGCCGTCGCATTTTTCCTTGGTGAGGCGTTTTACGCCCGAGCCTTCGCCGCCCACGACAAACGCCACGGCGCCCGTAAGATTGGTCGAATAAATTTCGCTTCCGTCCATGTCGGCGCAATACACCCACACGTTTTGCTTTTTGAGATAGTCGATGGCGTCGTTGACGTTGGTCACTTTTGCCACCAAAACATGGGCAGACGCTCCCGCCGACACCTTTATTACCGTTTCGTTTACCGAAGCCGCGCGACGGGCAGGAATAATAACGCCGTGGCAACCGGCGCATTCGGCAACTCGCAACACGCTGCCGAGGTTGTGCGGGTCTTCCACCCCGTCGAGAATAACGATAAAGGGCGGCTCGCCTTTCTTTTCGGCAAGCGCGAGAATGTCGTCCACCGTCGAATATTTAAAGTCGGTGACTTCGGCGATAAAGCCCTGATGTTTGCCGGTCATACTTTCGCGGTCAAGCACTTCGCGGTCGTAAAAGGTAATGCGCACGCCCTTGCTTTTAGCTTCGTTTATTATGCGGTTTGCTCCGGCGTCTTTAAGACCTTTCGCTATTATAAGTCTGTCTATCGTTTTGTCGGTTTTAAGCAGTTCCGACACTGCGTTTCTGCCTTCGACTTTCATTTTTGCTCCGTTTTATACGTTTTTACGTCGGAATTGACGTATTTTGTGAATTTGATTTCGTAGCCGTTGGTTTCGACGGGTTCGCTTTCGCTTACGCACGACCAGTTTTTCATCTCGTCGAGATTGTCGAAAAACACTGTGGCACCGCCGTCCGCCGCCACTTTGGTTATAAGCGCTTCGTCGCAGTACGGCAGCAGAGTGTGATAGGTCATGGCGCCGCCGATTACGTAAACTTCGTCGTATTTTTTGATTTCTTCAAACAGTTCGTCGAGATTGCCGGCTACCGCGCAGCCCTCGATTTGTTTTTTATCGGGGCAAAGCACGATATTAACCCTGTTTTTAAGCGGTTTGCCGCCGGGGAAAGACAACAGCGTGTTGTAGCCCATGACTACCGTTTTGCCGGTAGTCGTTGTGCGGAAAAACTTCATGTCCTCCGGGATAGAGAACAACAGCCCGTTGTTTTTGCCTATTCCCCACTTGCTGTCGACGGCGACTATTGCCTTTATCATATAGCCACCTCGATTTTTTTGCCGAGCGTGGAATACTCGTAGCCTTCGAGCGCGAAATCGTCCACGGTGAAGTCGTAGAAGTTTTTGATATCCTTATTCATGATAAACTTGGGCGCGGGATAACGCGGATTTTTCATCATTTCTTCTACGAGCGGAATATGTCTGTCGTAAATGTGAGCGTCGGCGATTACGTGAACCAGTTCGCCCGGTTCGAGTCCCGAAACCTGCGCGAACATCATAAGAAGAACGCTGTACTGCACCACGTTCCAGTTGTTCGCCGTAAGCATATCGTTGCTGCGCTGATTGAGAATGGCGTTGAGCTTGTTGCCGGTGACGTTGAAAGTCATCGAATACGCGCACGGATAGAGGTGCATTTCGTTAAGGTCGGCGTGCACGTAAATATTGGTCATGATGCGGCGCGAAGCGGGATTGTTTTTAAGGTCGAACAGCACTCTGTCAACCTGATCGAACTCGCCCTCTTTATACTTGTGCTTTACGCCCAGCTGATAGCCGTACGCCTTGCCTATCGAGCCGCTTTCGTCCGCCCAGCTGTCCCATATGTGCGAATGCAGGTCGTGAACGTTGTTGCTCTTTTTCTGCCATATCCACAAAATTTCGTCGATACAGCTCTTAAAAGCCGTTTTTCTGACCGTTATTATCGGGAATTCCTTGCTTAAATCGTAACGATTGACGATGCAAAACTTCTTGATCGTGTGCGCGGGCGTGCCGTCCTCCCAATGCGGGCGAACGGTTAAATTCGTATCCCACGTTCCGTTATCGATTATATCTTTCATATTGGCAAGAAAAATGTCGTCGGCTCTGCTCATATCTGTTCTCCTTGTTGTTGATTTTCTTTTTTATCTGCCGTCTTATCCTGCTCTTCCGTCATTCTCTTACGATTGGTTTCGTACGCGGTTTCGAGCAGAAATTCAAGGCGTTCGTTTTGTTCGCTGAGGCTTAAATATCCGAAAACCGCTTCGAGCGAAGTGGCGCGTTTGTAATCGGCAACGGTAGCGTGCTTTGCCACCGTGTTGTTGTGCGCGTTTTTTGCCCTGCGGGCTATTGCCGCCTCGTCCTCGGTGAGCAAGTTTTCGATCGCACAGAACATGTAGGACTGAGCGGGAGCGGAAACGAACTTGTTTGCTTCCTTGTGCAGTCCGCCCGCCTTGGTGTGGCTGGCGCTTGCAAGCCTGGTGCGAACGAACAGCGTGAAAACGCTGTCGCCCACAAATGCCATTACGAGCGGATTGAGTTGCCTTGTTTCTTTTTCGGTCATAATTTTGCCTCTACGGTATATTGTAGCACAAAACGCCTTTTTTCTCAATTAAAATAAAGGCGGATATACGGTTTTTTTCGTTTTTCCGCAATCCGTCTTTGTTTTTAGTAATTTATTGCCGCTTAATCGGCTTGTTTTTTCGCCCGGTATTCCGTGGGGCTGACGCCTGCGTGCCGCCGGAACATGTCCGAAAAGCGTTCGACGCCCGAAAATCCCACCGAATACGCGATTTCCGAAACGCGCAGATCAGACCCGAGCAGCAGGCTTTTCGCCTTTTTAATGCGGTAGTCGGTGAGATACGCGTACGGCGACACTCCCTTTCTTTCTGTGAAAGTCGTGGTAAAATAAGTCCGCGTAACGCCCAGCATATCAGCGATTGCAGTAATGCTGACCGAACGGAAATAGTTGTTTTCGATGTACTTTACGGCTTCGTCCACTACGTCGGGCGCACTTTTCTGCACGGGCGAAATATTGTTTTTCAGCTTTGCGAGAAAATCGAACATGCCGGCGGTAAATTCGAGCGGATCGCCGCCGTTTCTCGACGAGAATTTGCGGTAAAGCGATTCGAGCGAATTAAGCGCTTCGCTGCCGGCTTTGGCAAAGGAAATATCGTCGGGCAGAGCGTACGAGGCAAGACTAACTGCGCATTCGCCTTGAAAACCCAGCCAATAATACTGCCACGGATCGTTTTCGTCGCTGCAATAGGTGGTTACTTCCATCGGGCGTATGATAAAGCAATCTCCCGCGGAAAGCGTGGTTTTCACGCCGTTTTTCATAAACCAGCCCTTGCCCGACTTTATTACGTGAATAAGCCAGTAGTCGCGCACGGCGGGTCCGAAATTGTGGCAGGGCGACGTTTTGTGAAAGCCTATATCGCGAAGATACACGCCGAAAGACGGTCCGTCCGGAACGCCGAAGTACGAATTCAGTTTACCGCTGTCGCTGACAAAATTTCTGACCGGCATAAAAATATCCTCGTTTTACACTTTTTTCTCGATTGAATTGTAGTTTACGAAGTGTATTGCGTCCGTGACGAGCGCGCCCAATGCGCAGATTGCGGGGATAATCGCAAACGAGCGGATGTAGCACGCGACGTTTCCGCTGCAATAGCCTGCTATCATTTTTTCTTGACAGCAGAGCGCAGCCGCAAACGCCATTATAAACGCAGCCGCGGCGACGAAATCGCACGCCAGCGCAAACAGGACGAATTCGTGTTTTTTGGTGGTGATAACGATGATATCGGCAACGATAGCCAACACCGACGCAAGCAACGCGACCAGCGAAGAAAGCGTTAGCATTTTCACGAAAGGCTGCCCCCCCTGAGTGGTAATCCAGTAATAGTACGGCGACAGCGCGGATTCGGCGGAAGTGTAATCGCGGGTGAGCGCGATGATAAGACACGTAAAGCCGTTTGCACCCTCCTGCTCCACGAAAGCCGCTCCCGTCTGACCGGCTCTGGACGGATCGTTCATAATATCGATGAACGGCACGAACATGAGAAGCACCGTAACCGCCATTATCGCGATTGAAATCGGGCTGAGAATTTTAAGCGAGTTCTTTTTATTTTCGTATATTTTGACTTTTGCGGCGTTTATCTCACGCTCGCGAGTTTTTTTATTAGCCATGAATTTTCTCCTATTTGGTAACGTAATAATTAAGTTCCGACGCGTCCTCTATTTCGGAAAGCGATCTAACGTCGAAGGCAAGCATGTTTATTTTTTCGGTTTTGCTTTGGTCTATACTTCCGTCGTCGTTATAGGCGTTTATTTCTATTTCGACGAATTTGTCGCTTTTAAGTCTGCCCACGATATGTATCCAGCTTTTATCGTTGGTATCTTCCGACTGGTTTTTTGGAGCGGGAATATCGCCGTCGTAATTCAGAATAAAGCCGATTACGGTGTCTTTTCCGCACGTGCAGCCGTAGCCGGACGAGCATTTACGTACGCCGCACAGATATTTTTCGCCGTTTACGTCGGTAATTTCGTAGGTGAACAAATCGCATTCGATGGTACTGCCAAGGTACTGAGTGGGATAGTACCACATATTGGTAAGAACCAGAAAGAAGT
>CAKQJJ010000104.1 GCA_934247335.1 uncultured Clostridia bacterium
AAAAAAGTAGGCAAAAAACTTTGGAGTTAGAATATGGCGGGCGAACGCAGTTCGCCCCTACCGTGCGTGCTAACCCGTAGGAGAGACCTGTGGTCTCCCGTCTTACAACGCGGCGGGAGCAAGCCCCCGCCCTACGGAATAAAGTTGTTTATTTTTGGTCAATGTACATTATTTCAAATGTAGGGACAGGCGTCCCCGACTGTCCGATTGTAATTTTATGCCAATTCAACCGCCATATTGTAAATCGGATAATTTCGTTTAACACATACTAATGACCTCTTACCGTAGGGCGGGGACTTGCTCCCGCCGTTCTATTCGGACAGCCGAGGACGTCTGTCCCTACAGTGAGAATGCTTTCATTATATCCATCACTTTCGACTTCTTAAAAAGCCTCCTTTGCTCTGCAAGGGAGGTGGCTTCGAGCGTTAGCGAGAAGACGGTGGGATGGTTCGGCGGGCGAACGCAGTTCGCCCCTACCACTCACCCATTTCCTCGTGCTAACCCGTAGGGGAGTCCTGTGGTCTCCCGTATTATAATGCGGCGGGAGCAAGCCCCCGCCCTACGGGATAAAGTTGTTTATTTTTGGTCAATGTACATTATTTCAAATGTAGGGACAGGCGTCCCCGACTGTCCGATTGTGGTTTTATGCCAATTCAACCGCCATATTGTAAATCGGATAATTTCGTTTCGTCACATACAAATGACTTCTTCCCCACCTGCACCGGCGTCTACTTCAAAACGTTAATGCCGGCAGCGGCAAAAATCTTTCGGGCGGCGGCAACGCTTTCGTCGGTAGGCAAAACGGCGGGCAGATTGTTCTGTAAGCCCAGCGCCTCGTATTTCGACCCCGCCATATTGTGATAGGGCAACACGCGGATGCCGACAACGCATTTCAGCTTCGATAAAAATTCGGCGGCACCGCGCAAAGCCTGCTCGTCGGAATTGAATCCGGGAATAAACGGATAGCGTATTTCCGCTTTTGCTCCCACGGCGTCGAGATATTTCAGGTTTTCGAGAATAAGCTCGTTGCCGACTCCAGTGCCTTCCTTGTGCTTTTGGCTGTCTATATGCTTGATATCGTACAGAAAAACGTCGGCGTACGGCAAAACGGCGTCGATATTCTCGCGCGCGACGCAACCGCACGTATCGACGGCAATGTTTATATCGTCTTTTTTAATAATTTGGAATAATTTCACAAGAAAATCGGCGTGAAGAAGAGGTTCGCCGCCCGAAACGGTAATTCCGCCCCCACTCGATTTATAAAACGGAGCGTCGGCGATAAGCTCGTCGGCAAGAGCCTCGGGCGTATATTCTTTACCGTATAAAACCAGCGCTTCCACCGGGCAGGACTGAACGCATTTTTCGCAAAATGCGCAATTTTCGCGGTGAAAAATATGTTTTCCGTTTATTATTTCGTGAGCGGAATTGGGGCAAACTTCGGCGCACGAGCCGCAAAGCACGCATTTATTGGCAAAAAACGCCAGTTGTTTTTGCGGGTTTATGCCCTCGGGATTGTGGCACCAGCGGCAATGCAACGGGCAGCCTTTGAAAAACGCCGTCGTGCGAATGCCCGGTCCGTCGTGAACCGCAAATCGTTTTATTGCCGAGATTTTAGCCTTTTCTTCCATTTTTTTCTCCTTGAAAAGAGTTTTTTCGTTTTGGTTTTGGTGAGAGAATTTTGTAAATCAGGATTATTGTATTAGAATAATTTAGTTTTGTATTGCACAAATAACTTCTTACCGTATGGGAGACCTGTGGTCTCCCGTTTTACAATGCGGCGGGAGCAAGCCCCCGCCCTACGGAATAAGGTCATTTATTTTTGGTCGGTACATTATTTCAATTGTAGGGACAGGCGTCCCCGACTGTCCGATTGTGTTTTCAGGTAAAAGTAAGCGTTGTATTTTAAATCGGATAATTTAGTTTTGACTCATATTAATGACCTTTTTTGTAGGGCGGGGGGCTTGCTCCCGCCGCTGCTTTTTATACGCCGATACAAAACATATGCGAAGCGATCCCCCAGTCACCTGCGGTGCCAGCCCCCTTTGCGAAAAGGGACCTTTAAATTTGGTTTATTTGTGCGAATTCAGGGTATATCTTCCGATTTGTAGGGCGGGGGCTTGCTCCCGCCGTCGTTCTATTCGGACAGCCGAGGACGTCTGTCCCTACATTTAGAAAACAAACGTTTATCAACTTACTTACCCAAAAAGCGTTGCGGGCGCGACGCGTTAAGCGAATAGTCCGGTGGACTATTCGTAGCCAAAGCGGGGAGCAATTTATAATTGCGACCGGGGGCGTCAGCCAGGACACAGTCGCGGTAGTAGTCACCGGCGACTTTTTTGCTTCTTTTTTCTTCGCCTGAAAAAAGAAGATATTCATCTATTTTTCTCCTACGTGATGAGATTTTCGGAACGCGCCGGGCGAAACGCCGGTAATTTCTTTGAAACGCCGGCTGAAATAATAAACGTCGTTGTATCCTGCCATTCCGGATATTTCGCTTATCGGAATATCGGTGCCGGCAAGCAGCTGTTCGGCGCGCTCCACCCTCAGTTTATTTACGAATTTAACCGGCGTGGTTCCGTACACGCGCTTGAAAAGTCGGCGAAAATGCGTTTCGGTAATGCCGCAAAGCCGCCCCGGATTTGCCGGCAGCATACCGCAATAATTGGACAAAATATAGTTGTAAGCCGGCTTTATTCTGTCCGCCACGCTGAGCGGAGTGTAGCACTCGCGTGGATCGATGCACTCGGAATACACCGAATACACAAGCGACAACAATTTCAGCTGAGCCGCCTTTCCGCTCATTATCCAGAGATTAAGGCTTTTGCGGAACAGGCTTTCGGCTTCCGATTTGTTTTTCGGCTTGAACGCGCCGCACTTTCTTAATTCATCGTCGTCGCCGGCAAAATAGAAGTCGATAAAAATAAATTTGTACTCGTCGGAAAGAACGTCCATTTCGTACCCGGCGTTTCTGGACAAATACAAAATCTGCCCTTCGGAAATTGTAAACTCGTAATCGGAAAAAGTATAGCGCGTTTCGCCTTTCAGAATATACGCGAAACAATCGGAATAGCGCCTGTTTTTCAGGCTGCCGTACCTGCCTTTTTTAAGTGCGTTTTCGATAGAAATCACCACTTCTTTGATTCTGCGGTCGCCCGCCGTTATAACCGAATAATTTTCCACTTTGATTTTATTCCCGTTTTTCGTCCGCGCGTTTTTCTTTTATTATACCATCCGCGCGTGAGAAAGCAACTTTTTTGAGCGCAAAAAACAAAAAAATGTTCGTTTTGTGCAAAAAGTTTCGTTTTGTACTTTTATTTTTGAAAACGCGTGCTATAATTTGGGTATCATGAAAATAAATTTCCTCGATTATAAAAACACGCTGCTATCGGCGGCAAACGACAACCGTAAGCGCGAAAACGGCGAACTTAATCAATCAAAGCTGAAATCTTCCGTACAGTCGCTTTACGAAAGCCTTTCGGATAAGTCCGAAATAATAAAACGCGCCGAAATAATCGCGTTCGTTTTGGACAATTGCGAATTTACCGACGACGAAAAAGATATTTTTCCGTGCGCGATGACGGGTGCGGGAATAGTAAGCGAACTGCGCATCAAAAAAGTTTCGGTTGCCGAACAAAACGAAATTAAAGGCTCGCACCTTATATCGCTTGCGGCAAGCACCGAGGGGCTTTTCAACGGGTGGTTTGACTTTTCGCACCTTATGCCGGACTGGAAAAGCGTGTACTCGCTGGGAATTCCGGGGCTTATCGACAGGCTGGAAAAAAGCGAGCTTTCCTACGAAAAAAGCGGAACGCTCACAGGCGAGCAAAGAGAGTATTTTTACGCGGGAAAGCTGACCCTTAACGCGCTTATTCGCTATATGCTGCGCCGCGCCGAACGCGAAAAAAGTTATTCTTCCGAAGAGGGCGAATTGGTTTCAAACGCCTTTTATTCGCTTGCCTCGGGTAAGCCGAAAACGCTGTACGAGGCGATGCTGCTCTGCTTTACTTTTTACTGCGTTATGACTAACGTCGAGGGCAGTTTCGTGCGGTCGATAGGCGCGCTTGACGAGCTTTACGCGCCGTACTACTACAACGATATAAAAAGCGGCGTAAGCGAACAAAACGAAAACGCTTTTATCGACTGTTTTTATTATAAATGGCAGAGCATGTCTATCGTTGCCAACATTCCGTTTTATCTTGGCGGCACCGATATAAGCGGGCGCGACAAAATCACCGATTTTTCCCGACTTTTGGTTGAGCGGTACGTAAATTTGGACATAATCAGCCCGAAAATGCAGATACGTTGCAACAAAAACACGCCCGAAGACTTTATAAAGCTTGTGCTTAGCGGCATACGCGGCGGCAAAAACAGCTTTGTGTTCTGCAACGACGACGTGATTATTCCCGCTCTAGAATCTCTCGGCGAAGAAAAAAGCGACGCCGCGGATTACGCGCTTATCGGCTGCTACGAACCTCTCGCTTCGGGAAAAGAAGTGGCGTGTTCGTGCAACGGTCTTATAAACCTCGCAAAAGTTGTCGAAGCGGCGTTGAACGGCGGGCGCGACTACTTATCCGGCAAAGTCATGATCGATTGCGTGCCGTCTTCTTATAAAAATTTCGACGAATTCAAAGCGGAAGTGATTAAAATCGCGCTTGACTGCGCCGAAAAAGCCATGTTCGTCATTTCCGACGACGACCTGCACTATCCGCTCGTGTCCTCTTCGCCCCTGTTCTCGGCAACGTACGAAAGCAGCGCGGATAATGGCAAGGATTTGTACTACGGCGGCGCGAAATACAACAATTCGAGCATAAATATAATAGGGCTTGCCTCGTGCGTGGACAGCCTTACTTTTATCGAAAAAGTCGTGTTTGACGAGAAGAAATTGTCGCTTGCCGAGCTTAACGAAGCTTTGAAAAATAACTGGCGCGGAAACGAAAATCTTTTACGCGAGGCAAAGGCAAACAAGCAGCGGTTCGGCAACAATCTGCCTCATCCCGATTCGATCGCCGAGGAAATTATTTCGGCGCTTACCAAACGCATAAACGGCGCAAAAAACGGCAGGGGCGGCATATTCCGCACGGGGCTGTTTTCGGTGGACAATTACCTGCTTTACGGCAAGCGGACGGGCGCCGGCGCGGACGGCAGAGTGTCCGGCGAGCCTATAAGCAAAAATCTGTGCGCGTGCAACGGCAAGGATTTGGCGGGCGTAACCGCGCTTATGAATTCGGTGTGCAAGCTTAATCTTAAAAACGCTCCCAACGGGGCGGTGCTCGACGTTATATTGCACCCGTCGGCGGTAAAGGGCGACGACGGACTGGACGCTTTTTACGGGCTTGTAAGAGGCTTTTTCGCGCAGGGCGGGCAGAGCGTGCATTTCAATGTTTTTTCGGCGGATACGCTTATAGACGCGCAGAAACATCCCGAAAAATACGCGTCGCTGCAAGTCCGTGTGTGCGGCTGGAACGCGTATTTTACGTCGCTTGATCAAGTGGAACAAAACCAGTTTATCTCCGCCGCCAAATCCTCCGGAAATTTTTAGCCCCTTACTTTTTTGTAAAAAAGTAGGCAAAAAACTTTTGAGTTAGGTGTAAAGTTAATATCAGAGTTGGTTTTTCTGCTTTTGCTTTACGTATAAAGCAGGCACCGCGCTTTTTTGAAAAAAGTGGGCAAAAAACTTTTGGGGTTAGGTGTGCAGATACAAAGTCACATTTTTTGATTTGTAGGGGAGGGGTTTCCCCTCCCGTAATTTTATTCGGACAGCCGAGGACGTCTGTCCCTACAGTTAGAAAACTAACATTCGTGTTCTCTCATTTTAAAAGAGCGTTGCGAGGTTTGGGACACAGC
>CAKQJJ010000105.1 GCA_934247335.1 uncultured Clostridia bacterium
GGCTTCCACTATCGGGCTTATAAGCACTTCGATAAAGCCGCCGCCCAAAGCGTAGACGAACACGGAAATAAGTATTCCTACGAACGGATCGGGCGTAAGCTCGGGCAGAAAGGACAAAAGAATCAGTCCGCCGCCTGCGCAGACATGAGCGATTATCGCGTTGGCACGATAGCCTATTTTATCGATAAGCTTGGCGCTGAGCGCGTCGATGCACAGCTGAATTATAAAGTTGAGCGTAATCAGCAGCGTTATTTTTTCCATCGGAACGCCGTATGTCGAATGGAAAGTAACGAACAAAAGCGGGACGAAATTGTTTACGATTGCCTGAGCTATGTATCCAGTGTAGCACGCCCACATTGTGGCTTTGTAGTTTTTTTTCATGGTAAATTCCTCCCGCCGGTGCGACCGCGTAAAATTCTTACTGTATTATATCGCGATTGCAGCCGCGCGGGTGACTTTTAGTTTATTTATTTTGAGAAAGCACTCCGGGATAGCCTTCCACGAGGTCGTATTTGTCAATTGCGGCGCGCACTTCGTCCGTCGTTATATTTTCCAGGCTCTTATGCGCTTTTGCCGCGGCAGCTATCACGGCTCCCGCTCCTTCGCCTATGCAAGACACGATGGGCATTATGCGGTACGACGCCTGAGCTTCGTGCGTGGACGAAATACATCTGCCCGCAACCAGCAGATTGCGCATGTTTTCGGGCAGTAGCGCGCGGTACGGAATGGTGTAGTATTCGCCGGCGGGGATCCAGTAGTGCGAAGTTCCGCTTCCGTCGGGCGAATGAATGTCTATATCGTAATTGCCGGCTGCAACCGCGTCGTCGAACTTACGGCACGAAATTATATCGTCTGCGGTAAACTCGTACACGCCCTTTACCATTCTGCTTTCGCGAACGCCGATTTCCACCGACGACGACAAAAGCGTGGCTTTCTGGCAAGAAGGCGCGTTGTCGCGCAAAAAGCGGTACAGTTCGAGCATCTGCTTTCTGCCTTCTTTTTCGGCTTTGCTCTTTTCAAAAGCGTCCACCGGGCTTTTAAGCACTCGCGTGGAATTGAGATGCAAAACGCTGTCGGTAGTAGTGCGGAAAGCCAGAATATCCTCGCGGGGGTTGATAAGTTCGCCGGCGGCGAGTTTTTTCTTCCACAGTTCGTTAACCGCGGCGTGATCCTCGGCAAAAAAGCGCTTTACGTCCACGTTGCCCATGCGGAAACACAGCGTCATAGGCTGGCACTTGTTGTCGTTTTCGCGACCCACGTGGAATTCGCAGCCCGAAAGCACCGACAAAAGCGCGTCACCGGTTGCGTCCACGAAATAATCGGCAAATATCGTTTTTTTGCCGAACGGACCGCCCACCGTTACGTTTCTTATTCTACCCTTATCGACGAGCACGTTTTCAAGCGTGGCGTGGAACAACACGTCTACTCCGTAATAGTCGGTCATGTCGTCGAGCGCGATTTTCAAAAATTCTTCGTTGTAGGTGGAACGGTCGGGGGAAAGCACTCTGCCGCCCTTTTCTCCGCCGTCGGTAACGTCGTAAATGCTCATTCTTCCCAAAAATTCCTTGAAAAGACCGCGGTTCAGCATTATTTTAACGCCCTTTTTCTTCATTTCGTAGCCCATGAACGGCAGAACGTAGTTTAAACTTGCCGCTCCGCCCAGCGTTCCGCTCTTTTCTACCAGCAGGACTTTAAGCCCTTCGCGAGCAGCCGAGCAAGCCGCCATGGTTCCGGAAAAACCTCCGCCCACCACTATCACATTATACTTTTCCATATCCTTACTCCTTGTGTGCCGGCATAAACGAATGCCGCTTTTCTCTTTTTACATTATAGCAATTTGAAAAGCTTATGCAACAAAAATAAAATTAATTTATAGTTAAATTTACGATAAAAAAACCGCCGGCACTCCTTTTTCGGGAAATGCCGACGTTTTTTTGATTTGGCGTGATTATAACGCTTTAATTATCTGTTTTCGGTAAACTCAACGAACTTGTCATAATTGGAAACGTTTGCTTCGTCGGTGTAGCCGAGCACGGTTTCGATGAGTTCGATCTTAGCCTGAATCGTTTCCTCGTCGTACTCGCCGCCGATAAGGTCGTCGATTGCCTTTTCTGCAACCTGAGCGGCTGCGGCAACCATACCTTTACGATTGTATCCGTTGTACAGGGTAACCATGTAGCAAGCGTCTTCGATCTTGGGCGATTTTGCCGTAATAAGCGCGCCTACGGATTTTTTAAGCACGTTGGTGCAGTACTTGTCTTCAAAAGCGTCGTAAGTTTCGTACTTCTCGATAAGCTGTTCGGGCGTGAGCGTGCAATTGTAAGCCATATCCTTCATTTCTTCAACGTACGCGTTTGCCGTTTCTTCGAGTTTTGCGGCGTAAGCGGACACTGCGAGGTCGAGCTGAGCGTTAAACTCGGTGAGATCTACGCCTTCGAGCGTTTCGGGCAGGCATTTAACGATCAAAGCGTATACTTTTTCGAGTTCGAGAACTCTGTCGTACAGCTGATCGAGCGTTGCGCCTTCGGCGTCGAATTCGGAAATTTCGGCGATTGCGGCGATAATCGAATTTTTGGTGTCGGCTTCGCTCTCTGCTCTCTTGGCGATATAAGCCGCGAGTTCGGACTTGTGGCTGCTTGCGAGATAGTCGAGCTGAACGGCGGTAAACTTGTTGTACTTATAATTGAGGGTGGTAAGCTTGCCGCTTTCAACGCTTGCCGCAAAATCGTCCACGCCTTTTTTATCCTTTTCGTAATCGGCTTTGAGCTTTTCGGGCAGGAAAGTTGCGGTAGCTCCGCCGAACAGCGAACGTTTTACGTAGAACGCGTTGAATACCATTGCTTTTTCGGATTCGGAAAGCGCGTTGTAGGCGTCGGCAGCTTTCTGAACGTCGGTGAGATATTCTGCGGTGAGGGCATAATTTTCGGTGATTGCGGTCATGAGTTCGCGAACCGAAGCGGAATTGTCGTAATCGGTTGCGAGCGTTTTCATATCCCAGCCGTAAGTATACTCTTCTCCGTCGCAAAGAGAGAGCGCAAGAAGACGAACGACGTCGTATTCTTTGTTTTCGTCATAAACTTCGTTTGCGGCGAGATCGTACGTGTAGACAGACAGCGTGGGTTTGATTTCTGCGTATTCGGTAAGCGGAATTTCCACTTCGATTGCTGCAAGCGGATTGTTGATGCCCAGCATCATGGGAAGCATTACGCCGCCCGTTCTGCCGATAGCGTCGATGAGCGTATCCTGCAAATCGTTCCAGAACAGTTCGTTGAGAAGGTTTACAATAGCGGGGCTTACTCCGACGGTGAGAGCTCCTTCTTCGTAGTTGCCTGCGATAATCTGAGGCAGAAGCTGCTTGATTATCGGGAGCAGCATTTTAATGGTATCGATATCGATTGCGGCGCCGTCTTCGTCAAGCGTAGCGGTGGTATCGAGTCCGCCGAGTTTTTGGAAATAAGTGATTTTTTCTTCTTTGGTTATCACGAAATAAACGCATCCGTCTTCCACAACGATGTTGACGTCGTCGGCTTCGGAGAAGGCACCGAACCATTCGGGAAGGTCGCTGCTGAACGACGAAGCCATACCGAGCAGGCTCTTTATGTTGCTTGCGATTTCGACGTTGATTTCGGCTTTTAACGCCTTTACGGGGTTGGGCTGAGTAGTGTCGTAAGACGCTCCGATTTTAACGATTGCGCTCGGATCTTCGCTTGCGAACGAGCCGCCGAGGTATACTTCCACATTCTTCGAGAACGAAATTTCGCTTGCGTATTGATCGAGATCTGCGGGCAGATTATACTTTTTATCGGAAAGCGCAAGATCTGCGTTAAGCGCGATTTCGCCCATGCGGAAATCCGCGCCTACGACGCCTGCTCTTCCGCCGCGGATATAAGCGTTGAGAGAGAGCGAGAACTCGCCATCGTCTTCTATAAGTCCTGCGGATTTAAGCGCGGTTGCGATTACGTCGTTGTAAACGTCGGCAAGCGTAACCACGTAGGTGTCGGCATTGTCTTCCGACTTGGTTATTTTGAAGAATTTGGTCGTATCGATATCGGTGATTCCGGTGCGATCCTCTGCGGGAACGTTGGTGGAGAACACGTATTTGCCGCCCAGCAGGTTGAGATAGAACTTGCCGTCGTAGTAGGTAACTTCCGCGGTGCCCACGGGCGATATTATCGACGCGGTTGCCTGGAATGCGGTGTACAAGTCCGCCGTTCCCTGCATAAGACCGTTGATATCCGCTTTACCCTCTACTTTTACGGGCAACGAAAATTCGCCTGCGGAAATGGTTCCGCTGAGCACTATTCCGTTTTCGAGATCGGACTGCAAAAGCGCGGAAACTACGGTTTCGAGGTTTTCGTCCTTGGTTTCGGTTTTGCCGGGATCGACTTTGGAGGGCTGTTCGTTGATGGCACCGTTGAAAGCGGCGGAATCGGGAAGAGTTACTTCCTTGTCGAAGTTTTCAAAATACACGGTATTTTCTTCGGTGCATCCCACTTCGCCGAGAACTGCGATCGAAATGTTGTAGGCGCTGTGGTACGAATACGATACGGGAGTGAAGTCCTTCTTTATTACGAGAGTGGCTTCGGTATCCTTGGTGAATACGGGGTAGCCGTCCAGACCGCCAACCATTTTCATCTGTTTGACGATGAGCGCGTGAGCCGCGTCCTTGTCGAGGACTATTTTATAGGTATACGTATCGTTTTCGGTTTTTTCCAGCGTTGCGTAACGGATGGAATCGTGATTGAACACGTGTCCGCTTATGGTTTTATCGGGCGTTACTCCGTAGATTGCCTGGTAATCGTCGTAAGTGGCGGTGTCGATGGTTCCGGAATTGTTGCGGTAAGCGGCTTTTCCGTTTTTGACCATGACTTCGTGGCGGGTGTTTACCAGGGTGGAATCGGAAACCGAGTCGGTGTAGTATTCGTCGCCGTTTTTAACCTTGGTGCATTCGGTATTCTGCGTATAGGTGATGAAACCTTTTTTCGCAACCGAAGTACCGGTGCTTTTAGTTGTGAACGTGGAATACGACTTGATTTTTCCCACGACGGCGTATATTACCGTTTCGGCGTCGTAACTGTCGGGCGCGTTTTTCAGCGAGGAAACTTCGGTATCCTTTCCCGCTACGGCTGCCGGCACGGTAACCTTTTCGTCGTTGCACGCGACTGCGGAAAACGCGCAGCACGCAATTGCGAGGACGAGCAGTAACGCTACGATTTTGTTCTTTTTCATTAAATAAAAATCTCCTTTGTTTTTACGAGAATAACTCGCTTGATTTGTACCGTTTCATTGTACATTTTTCGCAAAAGTATATCAATCGTTTTTCGCGACTATTTCAAATTATGTCCTCTTGTTTCGGAAGAACACACTCTCACAAAATGAGAATATGGCAAAAACGTTTGACTTTTGCCCGAAAAAACGTTAAAATTGAGATATGGAAGAGTTGAACGAAAAAAACATCGAAGATATAATCGCCGACAATCTGACGGAGCTGAGAAAGAGCAAAAAGCTTAAACAGTCCGAGCTTGCCGAGCAGATGGGCTATTCGGACAAGACGGTAAGCCGCTGGGAAAACGGGTCTACCGTTCCGGACATTGCCACGCTTGCCCGCCTTGCGGAGTTTTACTGCATAACGGTTGACGATCTGCTGCACGAGAACGCCGTTGAAGTGGCTTCGGACGAGGCTATTCAGCAAAAGAAAGAAGACAATCGCGACAAGCTTGCCATTATGCTGCTGGGAATACTGACGGTGTGGCTG
>CAKQJJ010000106.1 GCA_934247335.1 uncultured Clostridia bacterium
CGCCCGACCCGACCCTTGCATGCGCAAAAGAGGGTACCGCTCAGATGAAAGCCTTCGAACCCGACTGCATCATCGCGCTCGGCGGCGGCTCGGCAATGGACGCGGGCAAAATTATGTGGGTTATGTACGAACATCCCGAAGTAGACTTCCTCGATATGGCGATGCGCTTCATGGATATCAGAAAGAGAATTTACACCTTCCCAAAGATGGGCGAAAAGGCATACTTCATCGCTATCCCCACTTCCGCGGGTACGGGTTCCGAAGTTACGCCGTTCGCGGTTATAACCGACGAGTCCACGGGCGTTAAATATCCTCTTGCGGACTATGAGCTTCTTCCGAAGATGGCTATCATCGACGCGGATTATCATATGAGCGCGCCGAGAGGTCTTACCGCCGCTTCGGGTATCGACGCGGTATCTCACGCACTCGAAGCTTACGCTTCCGTCATGGCGACCGAGTTTACCGACGGACTTGCAATCAAAGCTTTGCAGATTATATTCGAATATCTTCCCCGCGCTTACGACAACGGTCAGAATGACGTTGAAGCGCGCGAAAAGATGGCTAACGCGGCGACTATGGCAGGTATGGCGTTCGCAAACGCATTCCTCGGAGTTTGCCACTCGATGGCGCACAAGCTCGGCGCATTCCACCACATTCCTCACGGAATCGCGAACGCTCTCATGCTCGACGAGGTTTTAAGATTCAACGCGGCTGAAGTTCCCGCGAAGATGGGTACGTTCCCGCAGTATGCTTACCCGCATACTCTTGCAAGATACGCGGAAGTTGCGGACGCGCTCAAGCTCGGCGGCAAAACAAACGAAGAAAAGCTTGAAAATCTCATAAAAGCCATCGACGAACTTAAACAGAAAGTCGGCATTAAGCCAACGATCAAAGATTATGTTCCCGATGAGGCGGACTTCCTCGCTCGTCTCGACAACATGGTCGAACAGGCGTTCGACGATCAATGCACGGGCGCAAATCCGCGTTATCCGCTTATGAGCGAAATAAAACAGATGTACTTAAACGCATACTACGGTAAAACGTTCGTCGAAAAAGATATGCCGTCGAATGAAGAAAAACGCGACGACGAACACGATTTCAAGCAAGCCTATCGCCGCGAAAAAAACGGGATAAAACGGGTTAACGAGGAGGAAAACTAATGGATTTCGACAAAATCATAGCGGTGCGCACCAATAAAACGGTGTACCGCAACGGGGACGACTGCATAAAGGTTTTCGGCAGCGGCTTCCGTAAAAGCGATATACTCAACGAAGCGCTCAATCAGGCGCGCGTGGAAGAAACGGGGCTGTGCATTCCGCACATAAAAGCGGTTACCGTTTACGACGGAAAATGGGCAATCGTCACCGACTTTATCAAAGGTAAGACGCTGGCGGAGCTTATGAAAGAGCATCCCGAAAAAAAGAGCGAATATCTCGAACTGCTGGTGGACGTTCAGCGCGATATTCATTCCCGCACCTGTCCGCTTCTCACCAAGCTTAAGGACAAAATGAACAGAAAAATTTCGCTCACCGATCTCGACGCCACAACGAGATACGATCTGCACACCCGCCTCGAAAGTATGCCCAAGCACTCAAAACTGTGCCACGGCGACTTCAATCCGTCCAACGTTATCATAGGCGACGACGGAAAGGCGTACGTCATCGACTGGTCGCACGCAACCATAGGCAACGCTTCGGCGGACGCGGCGAGAACGTATCTGCTGTTCTGGCTGGGCGGCGACATAGAGGGAGCAAACGAATATCTCGATTTGTTCTGCAAAAAGAGCGGAATAGAAAAAAGTTACGTTCAGCGCTGGATGCCGATAGTAGCGGCTTCTCAGTCGGTGAAGGGAAAGGCGGCGGAACGCGAGTTCCTGCTGTCGTGGGTAAACGTAGTCGATTACGAGTAAATCTCGTCGATCATATATTCAATAGACAAATTTTTTTACATCAAGGAGAGTTTATATTATGTTAAAAGTCACTGTTTGTATCGGTAGTTCTTGCCACATCAAGGGTTCGCGCCAGGTAGTAGGCGAACTTCAGGACCTCATCGAAAAGAACAATCTTCAGGGCAAAGTCGAACTTGCCGGCACCTTCTGCATGGGCAGATGCCAGGAAGGCGTTTGCGTTACCGTAGGCGACGAGTTTTTCTCGGTAAGCCCCGAAACCACCGAAAAGTTCTTCACCGAGAACGTTTTACCGAGGGTTTAAGGCATGATCGTCGTCAAGGTTTGCGTGGGAAGTTCCTGCTTTCTGAAAGGTTCGTCCGATATAGTGCAGATGCTTGAGAATAAAGTAAGCGAAGCTAAACTGGAAGACGAAGTGGTTCTCGTGGGCAGCTTCTGCGCGGGTAAATGCAACCGCGTGGGCGTTACCATAACGGTGGACGACGACGTTTATACAGGTATCACGAAGGAAAACTTCTCGCAGTTCTGGAACGAAAAAATATTGCCGCGCGTGACGTCCTCGGGCGAAAACGCGTAAAAAAAAGATGACGGAGCGTGAAAACAAATGTCAAGTTGTCTTACATTAAAAAAATCCAACTGTAAAAACTGTTATAAATGCATTCGCCATTGCCCGGTTAAATCCATCCGATTTTCGGGCAACCAGGCCCATATAATAGGCAACGAATGTATTCTTTGCGGACAGTGCTTCGTCGTGTGTCCGCAAAACGCCAAGGAGATTTCGTCCGAAACCGAAAAGGTACGCGTACTCATTCAGTCGGGCGCTCCGGTGGTGGTCAGTCTTGCTCCGTCGTTCGTCGCAAACTACGACGGCGTGGGCATAAACGCCATGAAAAAAGCGCTTAAAAAGCTGGGCTTCTACGACGTGGAAGAAACGGCGATAGGCGCGTCGATAGTCAAAACCGAATACGAAAAAATGCTGGCTGCCGAAGATCGCGACGTCATAATTTCGTCGTGCTGTCATTCGGTAAATTTGCTTATTCAGAAGTATTTCCCCAAAGAACTGCCGTATCTTGCGCACATAATGTCGCCCATGCAGGCGCACGCAGCGGACATTAAAAAGCGCATGCCGCAGGCAAAAGTGGTGTTCGTGGGTCCGTGCGTCGCAAAAAAGGACGAGGCGGAGTACTACGAAGGACTGGTTGACGGCGTTCTGACGTACGAAGATCTTGCCAAGTGGATGGAAGCCGAAAACGTAACGCTCGAGCGCGAAACCGACAGCGACGAGTACAGCCGCGCGAGATTTTTCCCCACCACGGGCGGAATACTCAAAACCATGGCAAAGGTGTCCGATTATACCTACATGGCAATCGACGGCGTGGAAAACTGCATAGCCGCGCTCAAAGATATCGAAAGCGGTTCGGTTCATAAGTGCTTTATCGAAATGTCCGCGTGCGTGGGCAGTTGCGTAGGCGGACCTGTAATGGAAAAATATCACCGCTCGCCCATAAAGGATTACGCGGCGGTAGCCAAGTATGCGGGCGACAAAGACTTTAAGGTTGAACAGCCCGACAGCCTGTCGCTTCACAAAACCTTTACCGTAATCGAGAAAAAGCTTTCTACGCCTTCCGAGTACGAGATACAGGAAATTTTAAGAAAAATGGGCAAAACCCGCCCCGAAGACATGTTAAACTGCGGATCGTGCGGTTACGACACTTGCCGCGAAAAGGCGATAGCCATTTTCCAGGGCAAAGCCGAAATAAACATGTGCCTGCCCTATCTCGAACAGAAAGCCGAAAGCTTTTCCGACTGCATCGTAAACAATACGCCCAACGGTCTTATCGTGCTTAACGAAAAGCTCGAAGTTCAGCAGATAAACGACGCCGCGCGCAAAATCATGAATATTCGTTCGGCTTCGGACGTTCTGGGCGAAGAAGCGGTTCGTATTCTCGACACCGAAATATTCATGCGCGTTCTGCGTACCGGAAGAAGCGTTCGCGACGAGCGCACCTATCTTGCCGAGTACAAAAAATACGTCGAGCAGACCGTCGTGTACGACAACACCTATCATTTGCTGGTGTGCATCATGCGCGACATTACCGACGAGGAAAACGAGCGCGAAAAGAAAGAAAACATTTCCCGCCAGACCGTGGAAGTTGCCGACAGAGTGGTTGACAAGCAGATGCGAATAGTTCAGGAAATCGCGTCGCTTCTCGGCGAAACGGCAGCCGAAACCAAGATTGCTCTCACCAAATTGAAGGAGTCCATTTCCGATGAATGATCTTTGCGTAGACATCGGCTGGAAAAGCATAAATCACTACGGCGAACAGCTTTGCGGCGATCACGTGGATATCGTGGAAAACGGCGACAATTCGCAGGTTATCGTGCTTGCGGACGGCTTGGGAAGCGGCGTAAAAGCCAGTATTCTTTCCACGCTTACCAGTAAAATCATTTCCACCATGATGGCGGAAGGACTGTCCATAGAGGATTGCGTGGAAACCATAATGGCAACGCTGCCCGTCTGTTCGGTGCGCGGCGTGGCGTATTCGACGTTTACGATTATTCATATAGCCGACAATCGCGAAGCCGAGATAATCGAGTACGACAATCCGCAGGTAATCGTGATAAGAAACGGCGAGGAATACCCCGTTCGTCGGCTTGAAATGAACATTTCCGGCAAAAAAGTGTACCGCTCGTCGGTGGCGCTTTCGGACGGCGACTTCTTTATCGCCATGAGCGACGGTTGCCCGCACGCCGGACTGGGAATAAAATACAATTTCGGCTGGAAACGCGAGGATATCGTGTCGTTCATGATCGAGCACGTGTATTCCGGCTATACTGCAAAAACGCTTTCGCACATTCTCATCGACGAAGTGGAAAAGCTGTATTGCGGAAAACCGGGCGACGACGCAACCGCGTGCGTGCTTAAAGTGCGCCGGCGCGAGCCGATGAACATTCTGTTCGGACCGCCTTCCAACCGTGACGACGCCAACAGAATGATGTCGCTGTTCTTCTCCAAAGAGGGCAAGCATATCGTATGCGGCGGAACAACTTCTTCGATAGCGGCGAAATATCTCGGAAAACCGATTAAAACCAATTTAAGCTTTGAAAAAAGCGACGTTCCGCCTATTGCCGAAATAGAGGGCGTGGACCTGGTTACCGAAGGTGTTATCACGGTTAACAAAGTGGTTGAGTACGCGAAAGACGCGCTCGGCGACAACAAATTATACGAAAAGTGGAGCGTAGGTCGCGACGGAGCGTCGCTTATATGCCGACTGTTGTTCGAGGAAGCCACCGATATCAATTTCTACGTCGGAAAGGCAATCAACCCCGCGCATCAGAACCCGGATCTGCCGATAAATTTCAACATTAAAATGAACCTTGTGGAGGAGCTGTCCAAGTGCCTCAGACAAATGGGCAAGCGAATCAAGGTAAGCTATTTTTAAGGACTACTATTATGAGAAAATTCGATACAAAAGTTCAACATCTGAAATACAAAGTGTTGCGTGAAGTGGCAAGAGAAGCGTGGAACGATACGCTTGCCGAAAACGCAATCGATATTCCGAAGGTCATCGTTCCCGGAAAAATACCCACGATGCGTTGCTGCGTTTACAAAGAACGCGCCATCCTTGCCGAGCGCGTAAAGCTTGCCATGGGCGGAAATAAAGCCAATCCCAACGTTATCGAGGTAATCGACATCGCGTGCGACGAATGCCCCATGGGCGGCTACGAAGTGACCAACGCATGCCGCGGCTGCCTGGCTCACCGTTGCGAGGACGCATGTCGTTTCGGCGCCATTACG
>CAKQJJ010000107.1 GCA_934247335.1 uncultured Clostridia bacterium
GCGGATCGAGCAATTTTATTATTCCGTTTTTCTCGTCGACGAGCGTTTTTTCGGCATATTCCACGGCGGACAATGCCTTTTCCTTGGTTGTTATTCCGCTTATCGCGGCATATGCCTGCGTCAGCAAATCTATTTTGCATTCCGCGCTTTTTTCGTCACCCAATACAGTTCCGTCGTCGGTAATTGCACGAATAAAATACTTTCCGTTAAAACACGCGTCGACGCCGGCTTTTAAAAGAGATTTTTTCTCGAAATAATATTTCTTTTCCGACGGCACAGTTATATAACGAATAAATTTACCTATTACCTCGTACAAGAACATCGAAAGCCAGACGCTTTTACCCTTTCCGCCCATTCCAACGAGATTCATGCCGTCGTTCCAATCACCGCCGTGCATATACACAAGTCCGTCGGGAGAAATTTCGTCGCACACCGACAATATCGCTCTTTTACAATGTTCGAGCAAGCTTTCCGACTTTTCCTCGGGCTCCATAACGCCGCAAACGCTTTCTTTGCCTTTCGGAATGATCACGTTTTTCAAAAACGGAATTCTTTCGGCAAGAATAAAGCAGTCGCCCGTAAACGCGATGTACTCCGAAACTACGTACGGAAGAAAAAGCCGATCGTCCATTATACGCGTTCTCACCCCGAAAAACGGCTCGTGCCACCAATGCATGACGTCGCCGTCGGCAAATTGATGAGCGGCGCAACGAATAATATGCTTTTTTACCGCGTCGCAGTCTATATAAAGCATCGTAAGACAATCCTGCAACTGATCGCGAAATCCGTACGCTCCGCTTACCTGATAATAGCCCGCCCTTCCGTAAAATCTGCTGCAATAAACTTGATACGGCAACCACTTGGCAAGCAACGAAAGAGAAGAATCGCAATCGATATCGATACACGAAAGGCGTTTATACGCGCTAAGCGAGCGATAATCTTCCTTACGAAAATCTTCGCTGTCCGCATTGCCACCTATCAGTACTCTAACCTTGATTTTTTCGCCTTGTACTATGTCAGACATAGTACTAAAATATGGCAAATTCAGCGATTTTTTCATATGTTTTCGCACAATTTCGCAATTATCGTTTTTGATTTCAAAATCCGAACCGTTAAAAACTATCCATGCTTTACGTCCGTTTTTCGTGTTTTCGACGCAAAATTTTCCGTCATCCGCTTTTGTAAATTCAATATGACAGAGATTTTTTTCAAAAAAGTCGCCTAATACCGGAGCAATCGCGAACCCCAATTCCAACTTTCTGCTCTCATCGGAAATGTTTTCTATTTCAAGAGAATATGCCTTACTTCCTTTCTCTGTTATAAAAGTTTTAAGGACTGTTTTTATACCGTTGTGTCCGAGTACGAATTCGGTGAAGCCCAAATCGTGGCGACAATACCCGTTTACCTTTTCGTTCAATCCGTTTATCGCCCACGAATCGCCTTTTTCAGAAAGAAAAATCAGTTCACTGCACGCTTCGTACGTGAAAAACGCACTCGTTTTTTCTTCCCTCGAATTATTTCCGAAAGAGAATCCGCCGCCTCTGCTAGTTATCACGGTGCCACCGCACTCGTTTGCGATAACGTTGCAAAACGGACGCTTGCCGGGCGACGTAATTATAAACGAGCAATCGGGCGCAAAATATCCGCACGAAAGAGAAAGTCGCCTTTCGGGCAAAATTATTTCCGGATCATCGTATATCTTGCTCCTCAAATAAAACGTTTTACTGTCGGATTTACGCAAAATTCCGTCAATGTAATAGCTTGCCGCCAGCCTTGATATTTCCTCTCCCATCTTTTCGGGCACGATTTCGACTTTACAACCACGCGGCAAAACGTTATAAATACCCGAAGCACTTACCTCCGATTCGATTTCGTGTTTTAACTGCGAAAAATATCCTCCGGCTTCCGCAACCGAAATAACCACGTCGAAAACGAGTCCGTATTTATACAGTAAAACGAAAGTTTTAAGCTTACTTTCAAGTCCGAAAATATCCGACGAGCTTTTAACGAATACGGTATTTATCGGATTGTCGTAAGCATATCCGGCTTTATCGGACAAAACGTTGCACCCGAAACTTGCCGTCATGAGCTTTGCCGCAAGCCGACATTGGTCGATACTCATTCCGCTTGCATTTTCGGGTAACATTTTATTGCTTATTTTTTCGGCGAGATTTTGATCGCCCAACACTTTTGCACGGCGATACAACGTCGGCTTATCGTTTGCGCAAAACAAGCAGAAATAAATCTTTTTTGCCTCATGCGGCAGCAAGGTTACTACGCTCTTCCCGCAAAGAATTGCCTCGTCGAGGCTAAATTCCGCGTCGGCTCCGCAAATCGAATAACCGCAAAACACCCAGCTTTTTCGATTTTCGCAAAAGGCAACGCTTTTGTTTTTATCGAAAAGCGATATAAACAGTCTGTTAAACGCCGGATGCGCAAGATAATCGTCTGCTTTTGCCAGAATCGGCTCAAACGTTCCTTTAATTTCTACGTTTATCGGTGAATTTCCGAGGTTTTCCAAAGTAAGCGTTCGCATTTCGCCCTCGAAACCCGCCAAAGGACAGATTTCTTCGCTCACTTCCACAAAACCTACGGACCGCTCGACGCGCGTTTTTCCTTGCAAAAACGTCACTTTTCGGGTTTTGTATTGTTCCTCGGCAAACGACGAAACCTCAATCGAAAACGCTTTCCCGCCGATAAATTCGTCGTAAACCGCATAGCCGCCGAATATCGCTCTTCCGTTGCCGTTTTGCCCGGTAATAAAATAATAATTGCCGCTCGAAATAAGATTTAGTTCCGAATGCAGGTCGCCGAAAAAAGCAAATTCGCGTTGTTCGGAAACGGAGCGAGCGTATTTTTTCGCGCTTTTTCGCATCGCAAAGCTTTCGTAATCGGGAACCAGACTCACGCTTTTCACCGCACATGAAATATGCGGATTTTCACGCAGTTTTCTTTTCGGAAAATCGGTAAGATAATTGGTTATCGCCATTAAAATCATGCCCTGATGATGTGCCATAAACGATTTTATGACTTTTCCGTCAATCGCCTCGTAAAACCCGTACTTCCCGTACGCTCCGACGCGGCAAAGATTTTCGGCGTTTTCGACAACCGCTTTCGGAACAAAAGGCAAGCACAAAAAAGAAGCGTACGGAGCCGCAACTCCTCCCGCGGCGTTTTCCGACAACGCAATTTCGCTTATTCCAAACGCTTTGTATCTGTAATTTCCGCTCTCGTCCACGCCTGCGTACTGGCTTTCGGAAACGCCCCATACGCCCGCAACCGATCTTTTTTGCTGCATAGAAACGACCGACAGCGCGCTTTCGTAAAGATCGGATCCGCTCGGGAAACGCACGAAAAGCCACGGCATGAGATACTCGAACCCCCCACCCGTCCAGGAATACTGGCATTTGTATTTCAAAGAAAATTTCCGCCTTAATGCAAGCAAAGACGACATCGGAATTTTTCCGTACCCCGCGCAAAAAATATAGCAAATCAGAGCCTCGCTTGCCGCAAGATCGTAATGCCCGGCATCGAGACCGCCATCGGCGCCGTTATATCCGATATATCCGATATACAGTAAATTCTTTTTCACATCGAAAAGCGGCGTGAAATCGACCTCATCGATCATTTCATCTGCGATTTTTCCGCACTCCGAGTTTAAAAACGGACGAATATAACACAAACACATGAAAAAATTACCGCTGTCCACGGTAGAAACGTACGACGGATACAAAACGTTTCCGTTTTCGGTGTCATACCAATTATATAAATGCCCATGCCACTTTTTAAGTTTCGCAACCTCTTCCAAAATTCCAAAAGTTATTTCGTCGAATTTTTTGCGGTCGATAAAATTATTCACAAGCGCGCACACGCATGCCGTAAGCGACATTCCGATATTGGTTGGCGAAGTTCTTTTGGCAAAAACGTCTTCCTTTTCACAAAGGCAATTATCGCAAATCAGATACTCGCGTTTTTCAAATTGAACTTCGTAATATCTCCACGTGTCTTTCGCTATATTTTTGAGCAAATCGACCGAAATTTTTTGCTTTTCACTTTTTTGCTTTTTCGATAAAAACTCCAAAAATACTGCCGAAGCGAAAGTCGCGGCAAATATATAAAACCAAATTATTCCGCTTATCGGCCCGGCAATCAGATAAAGCGACGCCGCAACCAAAGATAAAACGACGTACGTCTTTTTTCCGCCGTCCTTTGCAAACGTGTTCCACCGCATAAGATTTTTTCGGGTTTTCAGCCGAACCAGCGTTATTGCAAGCGTGCAAAAATCGACAACCGCTCTGTACGCAAGCGTTGTCAACGCAAAATAACAAACTAAAAAACTTTTCGCAATCCCATTAAAGTTTCCGCGACAAGAAAATAACTGACAGATAAACGGGAAAAACACGAGGGAAACAGTCAGGGCTATACCCACGGCGTTATTCGTAAAACAAAATATCGTCAGCGCAGTAAACAAAAACGCCGGCACGAGTGATGCCAGAATATTGGACAAAATATGCATTTTCTGGGCAAAACAAAGCGGATTTTTAATTCTTTTTCCCGTCTTGTTTTTAACGTACGGAAAAAGATAGCGCAAAAGTTGTACGTCGCCCCTGAGCCACCTGTTTCGGCGCGCCTCGCTTTTTGCAAAACTTTGCGGACAGTTTTCAAGAACAGTGAAATCGGTATTTACGCAGCCGGAAAAGGCGCCTTCGATAAAATCGTGGCTTAAAATGGCGTTATCGGGAAAAGTTTCGGCGGTTTCTTCGTAAAATTCTTTTACGCGATATATTCCCTTTCCGGTGTAATTTCCGTAAGAAAATACGTCGCGATTAAAATCTATTCTATTCTGATCGTAATTGCCCGAATATCCGTTTTCAAAAACCTTCGTGTAAGCGTTCCGGTTTGCCGACGAAATATCGTTTGAAGCGTTTAACGCCGCGACGGCGACTTTTTTATTGGCGGGATGCGCCATCACCGAGCACAACTGCGCCGCTTTCGTAGTAAAATTATCTTCGTCGAGCGTAATCACGTATTCAAAATTGCGTTCCACACCGTCACAAACGTAAAAATCGGTCGTTTTATTAAGCAAATACGCGTTTAATTCCAATAACGCGCCCCTCTTTTTCTCGTACGGCTCGAATTTGCCGGTTAAAGCGTTTTTCTTTCTTTTGCGAACGACCAAACCGTATCCGCCGCTATTTGCATCCGTCTGCAACTGCCGTATTACTCTTTTTTCTTCGTAAGAAAAATAATCGTTTTCGGACGACGGAAAATCGACAAGAAGCGCACACTTAAATTCGTGGTTGCCGTATTTTATTTCGAGAATTCTCGATTTTAGCCTTTCCGAATCGTTTATATCCGACACGAGAGCGCACATGACGACGATAGTCTTTTTTGCCTGCTCGTCATACGTTTGCGCCGTGGGAATTTTCTTTTTTTCCGCAAAACCGGATATCGCCGTTCGCAAAAACGAACCGATTGTAAATACTATCGGAAGCGTTAGCCACAGAAAGCTTAAATTTACAATCGCCGCAGCAAAAAACCACATGGCAAGAAGGGCGACGAATAAGCAATAATACGCAAATTTACAGTCTTTATTGACGTTTTGCCGCATAACTTCAAGCATGTCATTGCCGTACAAAGCCTTTTGTTCGGACAGGAAAACCG
>CAKQJJ010000108.1 GCA_934247335.1 uncultured Clostridia bacterium
GATATCGTCTACGAAGGCGTGCCGTCGAGTATGGTTATCTATGCTCCGTCGGGCGTAACGAAATACAATCTCGGAAAAGATTCCGTAGATTTGCTCTATGTCGGTAAAACCTATTCGCTCAATCTTGCAATGGATAACATTTTTCATAGTGTAGGTAGTAATTTCAACGACTTTACTGTTACCGTTTCTGGCGTAGGATCTGTTACTTGCGGTACTTATTCTCAATCTGCCAGAGGTGCAGGTTGGAGTTCTCACAGTAATGTTGTCGATTTCAGTAAAATTGCAAAAGAATTCGTAACTTGTTCGACTTCCGGTAATACGTTTTCAATTAACGTAACTAAGTCATTTTACGATTATTACGAATCCAAGGAAACAAAAATAGTTGAAGGCAACGGCGAAACGACTACTTACACTAATAAACTGTATTCTCTTAACACCGATTCCAACCGTATTTGATTGTTAAGGTTCAGCATAAGACACTCGGATTCTCCGCGCAGTATAAGTTTTTTATCGGCGAGGAAGTAAGCAAGGTTACTACGAGTAAGGCAACCATCACGTTTTAAGGAGGCATAAGATATGACTATCGAAAAAAGAAAGGCAATAAAACTCACGGCTATCGTTCTTACAGTTCTTACGATTTTTGCGGCAATATTTACAGCGATATATTTCGTAAAGCAGGACGCTCCCATTGCGGATAACACATTAAACGTTGAAACCGAAAACGGGTTCGATAATACAAAAACCTACGCTATGCCCGAAACGATGGCGTTTACAGCAAAAAGTTTAGCGGCGGCACAAGCGAACGGACAGACAGTGGACGTAAAAATCAAGGCAAGCATTTCGCCTTGGGACGCGGCAAATCAGGCAGTTGACTATTCTATCGCTTGGGGCGTTGCTCCCACTCACGGTAAAGAAGACGTAGCCGATTACGTTATCGTTACGCAGGACGCAGACGGTTCTCTTACGGCGACGATTTCCTGCAAAAAGGCTTTCGATTCGGATAAAATTGTTGTTACCGTTACCACTCGCGACGGCGGATATACGGCAAAATGCACGGTATCATTTGTAGGTGTTGCAAACAGTATTGTGATAAGCAATTCGACGCTTAATCCTATCAGCGACAGTAACCGTGGCGTATATTACCAACTCGGAACGAATAAAACCTACAATTTCGATATTGCACTTGATAACATTTTCGGCAAAGTTGGTTCGCAAAATCTGACGGTAACGCTCGGCGGTAGCGGCTCGTTGTATTTTGGAAAAGAATTTGTTGATGGTAGTAGCGGTATGGCGTCCTTTTCGGATATGAGCCAAAAATCTATGGCAGATATGGTAAATAGTTTTATTTCTTCTGCCACTATTTCCGGAAACACTCTTACGCTGAAAACAGGTTCAAAAGTGATTGAAAGTTACTATTCTTCTGCTGAAAACGACGAATACGGCTTAGGCACAACCTACAACGACCGTTACGTTTTTGAAGATGAATACGGACTTACCGGCGGCAAAGATTTTGAAAAGAACGGAAAAGCAAATACCGCCGCCCTTCCTTCGTGTTATTTCACCGTAACGGTTAAGGATACTGTAAGCGGAATTTCCGAAACAATCAAAGTTTGGCTTGTTACTTCCGTCAAAGGCGTAAGCCTTGATAAGACTAACGTTTCTATATAAGAAGCGATTTTCGGAGGTGAGAAATGACGAATAAAGCGACAAAAATCATTACTTATATTCTGCTTGTTCTTGCCGTAATAACCGTTATCGGCGTTGTAGCGCACTTTACAAACGGGTTCACGAGCGACTTTAAGACTTTCTACGTTACTGTTGACGGAAAAGACGTAATGACTTCTTCCGGCGGTTACAAAGTTACACCCGAAAAGCCATTGCAAGTGGACGTGAAATATACCTTTAATTTCGCTACCGACGAAACGAAAGACTATTCCGTAAAAATAGTCCCGAACAAGATTGAAAACAGTGATTTTACATACACCGTTGACGGCGAAAGCAAATCGTTTCAATCCGAAACGGATTTGACGGCTGCGTTTGAAATCGACAAAGGCGAAAAATCTTTTACCGTCAAGCCGAAAGGAAAATCGCTGACCGAAGTTCTGACTGCGTTTTACGGTAAAGAAGTAACCGATTGCGAAAACAAAGGCTATACGGATATGTTTACGATAATCGTAACGTCGTATAACGGCGAAGCAAGCGTAAAACTCAATTTCACGGTTGCGGGCAAAGTTACCGGGGTATCGTTCGATCGGGAGGTGATTTTGTTTTGACGCAAGCGACAAAAACGAGATTAGTATCATTCTTTCTCGCTTTTGTCTTGGGAGTATGTGCCGTCATAACCACGGCGGCACAAATCCCTCTTGAGGCAAGGGCGGAAAGTATCACCTATTCGAGCGTGTTGGACGATTTGAAAAAGGATACTTCGTTTAAGTCGGAAAACTATCCGAACAAAGCCGACGATTATTCTTTACAGATAATCCAACTTGCCGAAAGCGTAAATAAAGAACTTTTCGTTTACGTCTACCAGCCGAGCGGTAAAGCCAAAGACTTCAAAGCGTCGTCTATCAACATTTCGACCACTATAAACGACAACATTTCGTATCTGAACTACAAACTCGAACTGTTAAACAGCAGCGGCGTGTTTTACAAATACAAAGTTACAGGGCTTACGGTAAAGGACGAAAGCGTGAGATATTACGCTATCAGTTCAATTTATCGTCCCTTCGACGAAAGTATCGACAAACAGGCAAGCGGCGGTAATACCGTAACCGAAGTAAATTATGCGGTCAATAGGCAGTATGCCTTCGGTTCAATCAACGGCAAACCGTATGTAAATTGTGTGGATATCGAAACAATCGTCGTTACGGATAAGTTCGTAGGTTTCGTAAGGTATAAAGACGGTTTCAAACTCTACGTCGGAGCGTGCGACAGCCATTTCGTAGCGTTCAACACGGACAAACCCATAGACAAACTATTGGAAGCGGACGTGTATTATACGACACAAAGTTACGATTGGTCTTCCGCTCCCTTTGTCGGGGTAAATGAAACATTCGGGGATAAAGCGGACAAATATGCCTATCTCAAATACACGGATAAGGTCGAACACACCGGCGGTGGTTTATTTGCGGGAACGTATAAGTGGGACAGAATTCAGACGATTGATGACTTCATTAAGGTCGAAAACCGTGAGAATATCTACCATGGCGCAGTTCTTGACGTAAAAACTTCATCGAAACTGACGGACGAAGCCTTAACTGAACTCAAAGGCAAGAAATGGGTGTTGCGTTTTGCCGAAACGAATTACTCGTTAAGCGGCTATTCTACAACCGGTTCAACGTTTGAAAGTTATACGCTCGTTGGCGACGTAACTATTCTTCGATTGAAGTTTGAAACAGACGGAATTACTTACAATCTCGGCGTGATTGACAACAAGCAAACGGGCGGAAAAGAGCCGTCGAACGAAACGGAAATAGACGTAAGTCTGAACGACAACGGTAAGACGATTTTATACCTGCTTTTGCTCATTCTTTTAGTCGTTCTCTGCGCTCCTGTTTTGCCTTACGTTTTGCAAGGTGTAGTATGGATAATTACGCTGCCTGTCAAAGGCGTTTCGGCTCTTATAAAATCAATAAAACGAAGGCGCGCCGAAAAGCGTGTACGAAAAGAATTTGCCGACCGATGGAAGGATATCGAAAAGTAAAAACAAACGAAAAATGCCGGCGGATCTGATTGGTTCGTCGGCATTATTTTTATTAACTAAAATAAGGAGTTTTATAATGAAAATAGTAAAAAGGATAATGGTAGTTTTACTGCTATTTGTAACGATTTTGGCGGTAAGTTATTTCATCTATACGGCGAAACAAATATCGTCCGAAAACACGGTTTCGGGGGTGGCTTATGAAGTGGCAACGACGGTTTAATATTACGCTCACGATAGCCTTTACAACGGCATTTATTTTACTCGGAGTGTTCGTGTTTGGAGTTTCCTATCAGCGTGTTTTTGAGGCTTTAATCGACTTATACGGCGGTCTTAAGCATTATTTCTGCGTATTGTTCGGTCTGTCTACAAACGGTTTGCCGAGCGTAACGGACTATTCAAAAGTTATGGACCGGACGGTAATTTTGCCGTCGGATTTCGAGAGTTTTAAGGTCAATGCGACGACGTATTTTTCAATGCTTTTCAGCAAAGAAAATTTCTTATCGTGGTTATCTGTGGTAGGAACGAATGCAAGCGTTTGGGTAAAGGTTTTAACCATACTTTTGCCGTGTGTTATAGTGCTTATAATCGTAATAAAACGGCTATACGCAAGCGGCAACACAAAGCACAACGTAGACACGATTCCTTTGCGTGTGTTTAAGAAAATATCTGCCGTAACGTATCAGCCGACGAAGCGGTTTGTATGCGGGTATATAGACTTCTTGCGCGAGCATTCGTGGATATGGATTTCGTGGACGGTTATGTGGGCGTTGCACTTAAATATCGCAAGTATCGTAATAGAATTTTTCGCCTACTACTTCTTCTTTGCGGTATCATTCCGAGCGGATACGATATACACGCAATTTGTAAAACTCGCGCGAGATCTGCAACCGTTTTTCAGGTTCTTTCCGTGGTGGTCGCTCCTTATTATTTGCTATGTTTTGTTCAAGCGTTGGCGTAAAAAGGTTGCGCTTAACAAATTACGCAAATGCGAAGCGAAGAATTGCGGGTTTATAAACGCGTTGCCTATCGTTTCGATGACGTGCGGCAGTATGGGTAAGCGAAAAACTACAATGATAACGGATATGACGTTATCCCAAGAAGTAATGTTCAGGCAAAAGGCGTTTGAGATATTGCAGAAAGCAGATATGAAATTCCCGTATTTCCCGTGGATATGCTTTGAAAAAGAACTCGCCGCGTGTATGGAATACGGAACGGTATATAACCTCGCAACGGTCAAAGAATGGGTAAAACTCAAACGCAGTAGATACGAAAAACACGGCAATGCGTTGTGGCAATTATACGGATATGACTGTCAAAGATACGGTCTTACATACGACGACGCACTTAAAACGAGCGAATTATTCGACATTTTGGAAACGTATGCACAGGCGTTTTTCATATACGCTTTGCAAACGAGCCTTATCGTGGCGAACTACTCCATACGGACGGACAACCGCTTACTGTCGGAAGATAATTTCCCGCTGTGGGCGTTGGACTTTTTCTCGGAAGGACAAAGGCGTAGCAGACACTCACATATTCTAGACTTCGACGTGTTAAGGCTCGGCAAAAAGGTGCTTGAAAATAATCCGCGTGCTGGAAGTTTCGAGTTCGGCGTTGTTGCCATAACTGAAATAGGTAAAGAACGCGGAAACAATCTCGAGTTAAAAGAAATCAAGAAAAATGTAACCGAAACGAATCAGAAAAACGACCTGTTCAATTCGTGGCTCAAAATGTGCCGACATTCCGCAACGGTAGATAATTTTCCGTTCATAAAAGTGTTTACGGACGAACAACGCCCCGAAAGTTGGGGTGCTGACGCTCGCGACCTTTGCGACATTGTAAATCTCGTTTCTGCCGGGGATACGAAACTTGCTCTGCCGTTTTACACGATAGAAGATATGCTGTCCGAAATAGCGTTTAATCGCTTTATAGCCTTATATTATGATTTTCGTTATCGT
>CAKQJJ010000109.1 GCA_934247335.1 uncultured Clostridia bacterium
CCCTGCACTCGCACAAATAAACCTAATTTAAAGGCCCCTTTTCGCAAAGGGGGCTGGCACCGCAGGTGACTGGGGGATCGTGTTTAATCACTTTTTTCAGACAAAAAAGAAGATATTCATTTAAAGCCTCTCACCTCGGGAGAGGTGGCACGGCTCTGCCGTGACGGAGAGGGCTTTTGTGGCGGGCGAACACAGCTTATTCCTACCATTCACTCATTTCCTCATTCAACCCCATATGGGAAACCTATGTTCTCCCGCAAATTTTTGTGCTTGACAAAAATACGGGGCGAGTATATAATAAAAGCGACGTTACGTATGAAGAATTCGAGCGCTCGGTAAACGTCGGCGACGGCGCTACGGCGGCGGAAAAACTGAAAGATTACTCGCGGTGCGATATTTACGACGAAAACGCCGATCGGTATGTCTGCTATTACGAATGGCGCCGCAAATAACTAAGTCTAAGCCAAACGGAGCTTATTTGGAAAACCATTGATGAATTGTTACAGAGTGACAAAATATAACCCGAAGTTCAGAGCGGACGGCAAATATACGGCGGACGACTGGACGAGCGTATCCGATATCGGCGGAGTTTTTTCCGGGCAGGTATTAACCAAACAAAAATACGAACAAACCGAACGCCGTTATATCGATTTCGTCGAAACCGCGTTGCTGCTTTCGGGTATAAACGAGCTGAAAATAGTTCAACTCGAAAAGTATAACGACGGTCTTGAATGGCGCGACGGGCAGAAAATAGATCTATCGCAAATCGCTTCGTTTATGCAAGATTGCCTGCGGGAAAAATGCTGGGCAAAATTAGAAGCCGACGACTTTTACGTGCATTTCGGATACGATTATTATATGTACGTCGGCACAGCCCTGAGTGAGCAAACGGTGGAACAAACGGGCAGTAAAATCGGATTATTCGTCGAAAAATTCGAGTCGCCGTATTGTGCAAAATAGGACAAAACGGGGTAAGCAATCAAAATAAGTTTGCTTGACAAAAGAACCCGTTTGCGGTTATCTCGAACCATAATCGGAGGGATTATGAAAAAAATCAATATTGCTTACGATTACGAATTTGACGATATTGCGGATAAATTGACCGTTGCGGGCGAAGTGGATATAGTTTGCGTTCCCGATTATATTTGCGAAAATTTGGAGCAGAAGGTTCAGGAATTTTTCGATTGGACCGCTACTCCCGACAGCGGGTGCAGCAAAGAAATCAACGGAAAAGAGGTGTGCTGCGTTACCGCCGAGGATTTTGTCAGATGGATAAATCAAAATTATTCCGGTCTTGAAGATCAGCCGGCTTTCATCGCGGAAAAATTTGCCGAATACGATCCGCAATACCCGACAGCGGAATTTTAGCAGCGGAAAGAGTTTGTCGATAAACTACGAAACGGCGAACTGCGATTTAACGTTGCATATATCGTTTTTTCGACCTGAAAAGGGTGTTGTTTATTTGGAGGAGTTATAAAAAGTGGTAAAAAGGGCGTCTTTTTTTTGTAGTTTATATCTTGATTCGGATAAATTGTTTGACACTGAAAAATTGGATGAAATTTTCAACGTTAAGCGAAAGAATCACATAAAAAAGCAAGACTATTCGTGGGGAATAGATAACGGCGGTTATAAAGATTATTTTTCTTTGAAAGAAGCCGCCGCCGATTTTTTTGAACAGATTAAAGGAAAAATCGACGATATAAAAAACGTTTGCGGCTCTCTCGGGTTGGAGCGCCCGCTGATTATATTTGAAATAATAGTATACGACAACTGTTTCCCGGAGTTGTGTCTGGACGGCGAAGTTATGGACGTTATACACGCTTTAAACGCCGACGTTCATTTTAATATTTCAAACGAGGAAAGCAACGCAATAGCAAAACGGATAAATTGACAAGGAGTTTTGACCGGAATGCTTGATATTAATTTGCAAATTTGTAAATTACTCGATGATGACGAGTATCGACAAAAAACCGAGGAGGCTTTTGCTAAGGGAGAATATTTTGATATTTTCGATAACAACAGGTTAAAAAGCCGTTATCCTTATATCGTTTCCGAAGAAAACTTTTTAGAAATAATGGACAGGGCTTACCGGTCGCCGCGGTTTAATGATATTTTTATGAATATCGAGCCTTTTATATTGAATAGCGAAAACGTGACCGATCTTGTGTTTGAACGTTTATTGACTTTTGCGAAAAACGGAAATGAATGGATTTATCCGGGGCTGTGTCACGCAAATTTATCGGAAGAAAAAAATGAAAAACTGAAAGCCCTCGGTTTGGACGAAAGCCTGTGGTATTAGAGAGTTGCAAAAAGGAGAAGTTTAACCGTGTTTTATACTAACGGATATATCGTTAAAGAACCGACGGTAAATCGGGAATTTGCAGCGTGTCGTATCGAATACAGAGGCTTGGAAAGCTATCGCAACTGGCCTTTAAGCGACAGAGAAGACTCCGACTCTAAACGCCTGACGACTTTACTTGAACAGCATTTCGACCAAAATAACTACGTCGAAATTATTGCCGACGCAAACCTTTTGCAAGATTACGTAAATCATTGCGGAAAATCGGGGATAGAAGTCGTCGTTATGAAAATAATGACCGAAAAAAATACGGTTGTTGCCGATAAGGATTTGTCTGACATGGAAGTGCTGGGCTACGACTGTATAGCCGGCGACAGCGTTTCCTATCTTGCCGAAATATATGTGGAAGGCGCGGACGAAATCGCGCTGTATAAAAAGACCAAAAAACTCGTCAATTCCAACGGTCTGTTTAACACCCGTAAAGAAGCCGACGACTTTATTGCAAAGAGGCACAAACTTATAGAGCGCGGGCTTAACTTAGAAGACTATCGGGAGGGCTTTCCCTCAAAATTAAGCCTGGTCCGCGTTTAGTTTTTTTCGGGAAAACGGTCTGCCTTAGCGGGAATTTTTCGCAGCGAAAAGAAAAAACGGCTAATCGCGCGGCGCCGCTTTTTGTTCGGATTGCAGTACTTTGGGGGAGACGCCGAAGTGATTTTTGAACGCTTTACTGAATGCGAAAGCGGACGAATAATTTAGCATTTCGGCTATTTCGCTTATTTTTTTGCGGTTTTCGAGTATCAGAATTTTTGCCGCTTCCAGTTTTTTCTCCCGGAAATATTCGCCGGGAGTTTTGCCTGTGGTGGAAGTGAAAACGTGCGACAGATAGCTGTAATTGTAGCCGAATTTTTCGCTCAGTTCGTAAAGCTCGGTCATGGAAAAAATATGCGAATCTATGTATCCGCTTATTTTCGCGCACAAAACCTGAGCGTTTCCGACGTTGGGCGTTTTTACCGAAAAACCGTTGAAATCGCGTATCACGTATATTATTATCTGCGTAAACAGCGCGTCGAGCAGTTTGTCCGACAGTTTTTCGTCGCCGGTAAATTCGTTTAGCGCGTAGCCGAGCAGCGTGGAAATCTTGTCGTCGCGAATGACGCGTTCGGTGGAGGAGCGGCACGACTGCGTTATAAGTTCGAGTTCGCGCTTTAAGTTTTCGTCGTGCGAAAAAAACGCGAAATAGTCGTATTCCAGCTTTTCGCCGTTGTCGGCAAGTATGTCGTGAATGTCCGCCGGGTACGACAGGTACACGTCGCCGGGCTTGACGCGGCACGGCACTCCGCCCGTGGTAATGGTTCCGCTGCCGCCGGTAACCACCGTAAGCTCGTACCACCCGACGTGCAGGTGCGGCCCTATTACTTCGTTTACTGCGCAATAGCGCCGCCCTATCTGAAACAGATCGGTGTCGCCCGCCTTTAAAACCGACATGCGGTAGTCACGGTCGAAATGATATATCGTCTTTACTTGCGGCATAATAATTTCCTCTGCCTTTTATTTTATCTCCGCAAAATCGCTTTGTCAACAATTCGGCTATCGTTTTTCCGATTTAACGGCACAAAAATTCGATAAAACCAAAATATTGATATGTTTTTGACAAAATGCGGGCATTGACTTTTTCACAATACGGTTGTATCATATCGGTGGAATTTAAATTATTCCCCAAGGGAGGTAACGAAATATGACTACAATAGCTGTCGTCGGATGCGGAAGAATTGCAAACGCGGCTCATTTCCCTGCATTTATGCAGATGGACAACGTGCGCATCAAGTACGCGTGCGACCTTATTAAAGAAAAAGCGGAGGCGGCGAAACGCGATTTCCCCAAAGTGGAACAGGTAATAACAGACTACAACGTCGCGCTCAACGACCCGGAAGTGGAAGCGGTTTACGTTTTAACGCCCAACTACGCGCACTACACCGTAACCATGGACGCGCTTGAAGCGGGCAAACACGTGTTCTGCGAAAAGCCCATCACCGTAAACTATCCGCTGTCGGTGGAAATGGCAAACGAAGCCGAAAAACAGGGCAAAATGCTCAATATCGGCGTGTGCAACCGCTATCAGCGTTCGGTTGAAATGCTCCGTCAGCTTAACGACGAGGGCAAATTCGGCAACATTTACAGCGTTTACTGCTCGTTCCGCTCGTACCGCAGTATACCCGGACTGGGCGGACCGTTCACCACGAAATCTCAGTCGGGCGGCGGCGTGCTTATCGACTGGGGTATTCATTTCCTCGATCTCATTCTGTACGTTCTGGGCGGAGCCAAGCTTAAAACGGTTACCTGCGACGCGTACAACGAACTCGCAAAGAATATGAAAGACTACAACTACGCCGGTCACAATATGTGGGCGGAAGACACCGCGGATATCGAACACGGCACCAACGACGTCGAAGAGTATATCACCGGCTACGTCAGAACCGACAAGGCAAGCATTTCCTTCAACGGCGCGTGGGCTCAGAACATCGACGCAAACGACATGTTCATCGACTTTATGGGCGATAAGGGCGGCGCAAGACTGTCCTACGGCGGAAAATTCACGTTCTACGACGGCAAAACGCTTGAAACGATAAAGCCCGAGTACGATATTCCCAATATGTATCTGTGCGAAGACAAGGCGTTCATCGAAAGCATAAACACCGGTAAAAAGGACAAAAACAATATCGAAAACATTCTCGAAAGCATGAAACTGTTGCAGGCTCTGTACGATTCGAGCGATAAAAAAGAGGAAATAAAACTGTAATGAAAAAAATAGGTTTTATCGACTACTATCTCGCCGAATGGCACGCCGACAACTATCCCGCGTGGATAAAATCGGCAAACGAGGCGCTGTCCGAGGACTTTTGCCTGTGCTACGCCTGGGGCGAAATACCTTCTCCGCAGGGCGTGACAAGCGAGCAGTGGTGTCTTAAAAACGGCGTTACTCTGTGCGGTAGCATAGAGGAAGTTTGCGAAAAATCGGACTTTCTGTTTATTCTGGCGCCGTCCGACCCCGAAAAACACCTCGGTTACGCCGAAAAAGTGCTGTCTTATAAAAAACCGACCTATATCGACAAGACGTTTGCTCCCGATCTTAAAACGGCGGAAAAGATTTTTGCGATTGCCGAAAAGTACGCTACGCCCTTTTTCTCGACGTCCGCGCTGCGCTACGCAACCGAACTGGACGACATTATCGGCAGCGAGTCGGCGATAGTCACCGGCGGCGGCAGATCGATAGAGGAATACTGTATTCATCAGATAGAAATGCTGGTAAAAACGCTGGACTTAAAGCCCGAAAGCGTTAAAGT
>CAKQJJ010000110.1 GCA_934247335.1 uncultured Clostridia bacterium
CTGTAACCCGCCGCAGCAGGTGGGCAAGCCGACCGTGTTTTTTGTCTTCCACCTGTGTTGCGCAAGGCAAGACTATGGCTTGACATATTCACGAGTACAAGCAATCCCTTTTGATAAAATGCGGTTCCAAATATAGGTTTCACACGCACACCGCAGGCAAAAAAGCTTGATTAACTTTTACAATCATATTATAATCGAAAGCGGCGATAATTACAATAGTTTTTCGTAAAATTTTCTTTGAAAAATTTTTGTAAAAACTATTGACAAATGCCGTCGTTTGTGGTATAGGGCAAAAATCAACCCCGACGATATTATATATGCCGGGGCTTTATAATTTGTTTTTCGTTTAAGCGTTTAATTTTTCGTGAAAGCGGAGCTCGTTATTTCAAAAGGTTTGCGGAATGCGTTTTCGGCGCTCTCTTTGCAGATTTTGCTTATTGTTTCCGAAACCCCTTCGGGCGAGTAGGAGATGTCGCTTACGTCCTTGCCGCACAGCGAGCGCACGAGCGTCAAACCTGCGAGGTATCTGCCGACGTCGTAAGAAAGATGATAGCCGTCGCGGGTGAGAGCGTCGCCGATAAAGGAAGTGCGGGCGTTCTGAACGGCAGTGCCTATGGGAACGAGCAGCTTGAAGTCTTTTCCGATTATCTGCGATTTCACGGCATCGATTATGTCGTTGTACATAACAAGCTGATTTTTGTCGTACTTTACGAAATCTTCGTGCGTGCTGCCCTGCTGATACGCCCACGTCATGTTCCAGATAAATTTGAAATCGGGATTGGTAGCAACCGATTTTACGTAATTCATAAGGTTATTTAAGTCGGCGTAGGAAGAAGGTATTCCGCTAAGCCCGCTGGACTGTTGAAGCGATATGAAATCCCAGTCGGCGTATACGATGCCGTATTCAAGCGTTTTTCCGCAATTGTGTTTCCATTCGCCGTTTTCGTAAGTCTGAAAATCGTATGCGGCGGCGTTACTCAATGCGTTTTCGTAGTGGGTTTTCAGGCTGCATCCGCCGATATACATGTTGCAAACGTTTATTTTTTCGATTCCTGCGGCGCCTGCGATTTCGTAAACGTAGCGCACCGTGTCCTCGGAAAAACTGTTGCCTATCATCAATAGCTTCAATTCTTTCATATATCCTCGCTTTTACAGGACGTCGCCTTTAAGTAGTTTTATCGCGTCGGCAAGCGCGTTGTCGTAGCGGTCGGAAACTCGCCCGGCATTGCGGTAGTCGAATTTGCTTGCAAACATATTCAGGTCGCTTTCCGCTTTGTCAAGCGCTTTTTTCTGAACGTTGATCAGTATTTCGAGATATTTGTCCGCGCTTTTTCCCGCGAAAGAAACGTATTTCAGTAGCTCTGTAAAGTGCTTCATGCAAAAGCCTTTGCTTGCGGCGAAAAGAGCGGGGAAGTCCTGCTCGTTGTCAAACATTTGAGCAACGGTGTAGGAGTAACGAACCATCATTTCGTCAACCGTATCGCATATCACGCACGTGTCGAGATTTTCCTGTAAATCGAGCGCCAGCGACTTTGCCTGCTTTGCTTTTTTGATTTCGCGGATATTCTTGTTTACCGTTTCTATTCTCGTGGCAAATTGAAGCGCCGTTCCGAGTTTATTGTCTCCTTTGTACAACGCAAGCGTGTGTCGGGTGCAAAAGCCGCGTTCGTTTACACGCACTCTGTATTCCGGCTGCATAACCGCTTCGCCAAGGTATTGCCTGATAAGTCTTTGTTCGCTCGCTTTATAAATGCGGCACATGGGGCAATCGCATTCTTCTTTGAAAGCGTCCCAAACCGGCGTGGTCTGAATATGATATTGCATAAAAATCTCCGCTGTGGAATAGAATTTACGAGAAACATTATACATCATCGGAGCTGAAAATGCAAGATTTTTACGGCGACACGCCTTTTATTATAGGAAATAAAAAGCAAACCGGGCGAAAAAAACGCGGAAATATTCAGTCCGCCGGCATAAGCGGGCGTTTTTTGGCAAGATTGACGGTTTTGTTTATTGCCGTCGTCGCTATCGGCTCGGCGTTCGTTTTCCGCGCTCTGTTCACCGTACAGGCGGAAAGCCGCACGTATTACGCCGTTTGTTTTTACGAGGGGCAAAGCAAAACCGCCGCCGAAACAGTGCGGGACGACATAATTGCGTCCGGCGGAAGCGGCTACGTGATTTGCAGCGGCGCCTATAAGGTTTACGGCGGAATGTACTCAAAGCGTTCGGATGCGGATACCGTGGCGGCTCGGCAGTCAAACGCCTTTGTCGAAACTTTCGGCTGGGAACGGACGAAAATGCGTTTTTCATCGCACGCCGAGGCTGTAAACGTAAAAAAAGCGTTGTCGTTTTATTCCGAAGTTGCGGATAAACTGGTGGAAAGTGCCTCGCTCGTAATAAAAGAGGAGGAAAGCTCGGTTGCCGTCAAATCGTACGCGGCTGCCGCGCGTAAGAAGTTTTCCGAGTATTCGGCTTCTATATCCGACGAAAAGCTTTCGCTTTTGTTCGAGCGCGCCGCGGTATCGGTAAAAGCGCTCGAAGAATGCGATGACGCCGATTTTTTGTCGGTTTTAAGGTTCGTTTCTCAGGATCTTGCGGTATTGCGCGGCGCCTGAGTATTAAAAATCGGATACGAAAACGGAAACAAAAGCCTATCTTTTTGGTAGGTTTTTTGTTTTTACAGCCTCATTTTAAGCCCGAAAGGCAAAAAGTTGCCGCCCGTCGCAAATAAATACAAATAAATCTATAGAAATTTACGGATATGCGCGTAAAACGCTTGAAAATTTATTCCGATTGTGTTAAAATAGTTAACGAAGCGCACGGCGAACCGCAACATTTTGTGTCAGGTAGGCTTTTACGGTCGTTTCCGCGAAGCCTTGCCCGAACGAACGCGATCGCGTGCAGAACAAGTAAACATTGCTCGTGCTTTAATGAGAGTAAGCCGGGCATACAATCTACGTAAGGAGAGTAATATGAGCAACGAAATTATCGGAACAGAAGCGCAAGCCAAAGAGCTCGACGCGGCTCTCGAGGAACTTAAAAAAGTTCCCGGCCCCGTTATGAAAGCTATGCAGAAGGCTCAGGAAATCTACGGATATCTTCCCATAGAAATCCAGTCCAAGATAGCAAAAACTTTCGGCGTGTCCTTGGAAGAGGTTTACGGCATCGCAACCTTTTACGCACAGTTCAATTTGCAGGCAAAGGGCAAATATACCATCGGTATATGCCTCGGAACCGCCTGCTACGTAAAGGGAAGCGGCGACGTTTTGCTTAAATTCAAGGAAAGACTGGGTATCGACGCAGGTCAGACCACCCCGGACAGAAAATTCACGCTGGACGCAACCAGATGCATAGGATGCTGCGGTCTCGCACCCGTTCTTGCCGTCAACGGCGAAGTTTACGGTAATCTCAAGACGGACGACGTGGACACCATACTCGCCAAGTACGCCGAGTAAGCCGCACGACATAACGGAGGATTTTTCATAAATGAAAACTATCGAAGAATTAAACGCTATCCGCGAACAAGAGCAGATTCATCTTCAGAATCGCGCAGTCGGCGGACAAAAAAACGATAAAGCAAAAGAAAGAGCGCACATTCTGGTGTGCGGCGGTACCGGTTGCACGTCCGGACACAGCAAGGAAATACACGACGAGTTCGTTAAAATTCTCGCCGAAAAAGGCTTAACCGAGGAAATCAGCCTGGTAACCACCGGCTGCTTCGGTCTTTGCGCAAAAGGTCCGATCGTCGTGGTATACCCGGACGGAACCTTCTATCAGCACGTTAAGCCCGAAGACGTTCGCGAAATAATCGAGCAGCACATTATCGGCGGCAAATTCGTTGACAGACTGCTCGGCGCCGAACGCGACGAAAACGGAAATCATATTTCCTTCAACAAATCGAAGTTCTATAAGGATCAGCACCGCGTAGTTCTGCGTAACTGCGGTCTTATCGATCCCGAAAATATAGACGAATATCTTGCATATAACGGATATCAGGCGTACAAAAAAGCCGTAACCGAAATGACTCCGCAGGGCGTTATCGACGAAGTTATGAAGTCAGGTCTGCGCGGAAGAGGCGGCGCCGGCTTCCTTACCGGAAGAAAGTGGCAGTTTGCTCACGATTCGGTAAACGACACCAAGTACGTCGTCTGCAACGCCGACGAAGGCGATCCCGGCGCGTTCATGGACAGATCGGTGCTCGAAGGCGATCCGCACGCGCTCATCGAAGCAATGATGATCGCGGGTTACGCAATCGGAGCAGAGCAAGGCTACGTTTACGTCCGCGCCGAATATCCTATCGCCGTTCACAGATTGCAGGTCGCAATCGGACAGGCGCTCGAATATGGAATTCTCGGCGACAACGCAATGGGGCTGGGACACAAGTTCAACATCGAACTTCGTCTGGGTGCCGGCGCATTCGTCTGCGGCGAAGAAACCGCACTTCTCAACTCCACCGAAGGTAAGCGCGGCGAACCTCGTCAGCGTCCGCCTTTCCCTGCAGTCAAAGGCTTGTTCGGAAAGCCCACGCTTATCAACAACGTGGAAACGTACGCAAACATCGCTCAGATTATTTACAACGGCGCAGAATGGTTTAACAGCGTCGGAACCGAAAAGAGCAAGGGTACCAAGGTATTCGCTCTCGGCGGTAAAATCGTAAACACCGGTCTTGTCGAAATACCCATGGGAACCACGCTTCGCACGATTATCGAAGAAATCGGCGGCGGCATCCCCAACGGCAAAAAATTCAAGGCGGCTCAAACCGGCGGACCTTCCGGCGGATGCATTCCCGCGTCACTCATCGATACTCCCATCGATTACGACAACCTTATCGCAATCGGTTCCATGATGGGCTCGGGCGGACTTATCGTAATGGACGAGGACAACTGCATGGTCGATATCGCGAAGTTCTTCCTCGAATTCACCGTAGACGAATCCTGCGGAAAATGCACGCCCTGCCGTATAGGAAACAAACGCCTCTACGAAATGCTCGATAAGGTCACCAAAGGCGAAGCTACCATGGAAGACCTCGACAAGATGGAACAGCTGTGCTATTACATAAAGGAAAACTCCATGTGCGGATTAGGTCAGACGGCGCCCAACCCCGTTCTGTCCACCATGAGATATTTCCGCGACGAATATATCGCTCACGTACGCGATAAGAAATGCCCCGCAGGCGTTTGCAAGTCGCTTGTTTCGTACGAAGTAATGAAAGACAAGTGCATCGGCTGCAAAGCGTGCCTGCGCGCATGCCCTGTCGGCGCAATCAGCGTAAACGAATACGGCGAAATCATGGAAGGAAAACGTCTGCCCTACGTCTGCATAGACACGGCTAAGTGCATTAAGTGCGGAAGCTGTATTTCCACCTGCAAGTTCCACGCGATCAAGAAATAATAGAGGTGTTATGATGAAAAACGTTACTTTAAAGATAAACAATACGTCGGTCACCGTACCGGAAGGAACCCGAATTCTTGACGCGGCTCGTCAGGCGGGCTTCGATATACCCACCCTTTGCTACCTTAAAGACCTGACAAACGAAGGCAGCTGCCGTATG
>CAKQJJ010000111.1 GCA_934247335.1 uncultured Clostridia bacterium
CGTCCTGTCCTATCAAAACGAGCCCGGCTACTCCTACGCACGATTTAATCGTAATCTGCTCGACTTCGTAAGCGCGCGTTCCGACGGGATATCTTCCGTCATAAGCCGCATCGATATGTTTAATAAGACCGATAAAGCCGCCGATAACCGAATTTTCGCTGCCGGTAATCGTTCCGCTTGCAACGCAGTTTTCGTAATATCCTCTGTCCGCTACTCCCGCAAAACCGCCTACGGACGCCGTGCCGCCTTCGGCTACGGTGACGTTTCCGAACGCTTTGCAGTTTTTAAACGTTGCGTACATGCTGGCGTTATTTGAATTGGTTGCGGTTCCGACAAAGCCGCCTGCGGGTGCGACTTTCGTAATTATTTCTACGTCGGCAACGCAATCGGTAATTTCATGACCCATGTGTCCGAGGTCGCAGTTCCAGCCAAGATTGCCGAAAAATCCGCCTGCGTATCCTGCTTCCGACACTTCGGTTGCGTCGATTTTTCCGGTAACCGTGCAATTTTCCGCAATCGTGTGTCCGCCGGGCCAAGGCATGAAGCCGCCTATTTGCGCGTTTCCGGCTGCGGTTATATCGATATTTTCAACGTGGCAGTTCAGCATTTTGGGCTGTTCCCAACCGCGCTGAGTCTGTCCGACGAAGCCTCCGACGCCGCATCCGTCTGCGGACTGATCGTTAACGTTTACTTTCAGATTCTTTACGTTGCAATTTTCAAACGTGAAATTGGCGTTTTTCTGCATAATCGGAGCAAAACCGGCTATAAACGCGGCTCCGGAAGGCGCATTGACTTCCATATTCTCGACGGTGCAGTTCTTGATTGCCGGCCACGACATAAACGCGCACAGTCCGCCAACCCAGGCAGTGGGATCGGTTGAGGTTGCTTTTACGTTTTTGATTTCGATATTTTCAACTTCGCCGGAAATATAGTTTCCGAGAACGCCCACTCTGCCATTCTTACCTACGGTGGCTTCCACTCCGTCTATTTTGAGGTCGTGGATTTTGGATCCGGCTTCGACGCCGTTGAACAGACCGGCACGCGGCTTGTCACCCTCGGTGGAATCGAGCTTTAAGCCGTAAACGGTGTTGCCGTTGCCGTTAAATTCACCCTTGAACGACGGCACGGGAGTCCATTTTTTATCGTTGAGATTGACGTTTTCGGTAAGGCTTATCGTCTTTCCCTCAAACGTTTCGCCTTCCGAAGCAAGCTTTGCCATTCCCGCAAGCGCTTCGGCTGTGTCTATATCGAACGACGTCTGCTCGTCGTTATACCAAAGCGTGTCGATAGTCGTTCCGTCCCACGTGGAAGTCGTATCGACGTTGCCCTGAACAGCCACGATTCTTACGTCAAACGACACTTTTTTATTCTGCCAATCGTTGTTTGTGGACAAAGGAAGCTCGATCCAGACGGAAACGGGATTTATTTCTCCGTACGCTTTGACGAATTGCCATTTGCCGTTTACCGCGCCTGCGTATTCCTTCTCGTCAACGGTTACTTTAAGCGCCTTCATAAGGTCGCCGCCGGAAGCCTCGGATATTTCAAGACGGTACTTAACGTCAACGTTACTTAGATTGGTCACCGCCACTTTGAACGAGATTCCGTCGCCGGGAACCATATTAGTAAGCGTAAACGTTCCGCCAGAATTGGTTGCGGTTCCGCCCGCAAGGAACCCGTCGGACATCGTACGGGCAACTTTTTCGCCGGTAAGCGCGTTTATATCGATGTTTTCGTACGAATACAACTGCTCGTCTTTTACCGTTGCGGTTACTTTTACGGTAGCGCTGGAAACCGAGACGTTTACGCTTGCTTCGCTTGTGAAAATCGCAAACGTTGCGCCGGCAATCAGACTTATGCAGAGTGCGATTCCGATTATCGCGCTGAGCACGGTCTTGCTTTTGAAAAGCTTTTTCATTGTTTTTTATACTCCTTTTATATATTTAGCGACGTGAGCTTAATCAATATACGGTTCATTGATTATGATATTCTATGAACTAATAACGACACAAATGTACGCAAACGGAATGAGTAATAAAAAAATCAGATTTATTTTTTGAAATAGACTATAAATTAATTGACAATAAGAAAAATTTGTGATATTATATTTGCAGCGACAGTTCATAGAATATCATATTCGATGAACTGCTTTTCGTTTTAAAATTAAAAAGCGCGACGTAGCCGCGTTTTCAAAATAGAGTTTATGGAGAAGAAAAAATGAACGGGAGGGGAAACCCCTCCCCTACGAAATAAGGTTAAAAGTTTATATCGTAACGAAATTATCCGATTTAAAATACAGCGCTTGCTTTTGCAAAAACAGCGTTCGGACAGTCGGGGACGCCTGTCCCTACAATAGCCCTCTCCGTCGGCTGACGCCGCCACCTCTCCCGGAGTGAGAGGCTTTAACGCCGCATACCGTACACCATAAAAAAGCATCGCGCCCCCGTCTTACGACAAGAAGTCGGGAGGCGGTAACGGAATTGCCTGCGATAAATTATAAAACGGGAGGGAAAACCCTCCCGTACAAAACGGAAAACGTGCATTTATATTTACACAAAAAAATTAAAACAAACCGCTGATTTTGCCGTTTTCGTCAACGTCGATATTCTCGGCGGCTGGAATTTTGGGAAGCCCCGGCATAGTCATAATATCGCCGGTGAGCGCGACTATAAAGCCGGCGCCTGCGGAAACCTTGACGTTTTTGATATTGACTACGAAGTTTTCGGGCGCGCAGATAAGCGACGGATCGTCGGAAAAGCTGTACTGCGTTTTGGCAACGCACACGGGAAGATTACCGTAGCCTTGGCTTTCGAGCGCGTCGATTTGCTTTTCGGCAGCCTTGGCGACGTTTATTCCGCTGCCGCGATAAATCGTTTTAACCAGAGTTTCTATGCGATTTTTAATTCCGCCGTCGAGATCGTAGGCAAAAGTAAAGTCGTTTTTCTTTTCGCACAGGCGGACCACTTCTTCGGCAAGCTCCACTCCGCCTTTTCCGCCGTCCGCCCACACGGTTGACAGGCGAACGTTTACGCCCATTTCCTTACATTTTTCGATTACGGCGTTGATTTCCGCGTCTGTGTCGGTGGGGAAACGGTTGATTGCGACGACGCACGGCAGGCGGTAGACGTTCGTTATATTGTCCAGATGGCACAACAGGTTGGGCAGTCCCTTTTCGAGCGCGACGAGATCTTCGCTGCCGAGTTCGGTCTTTTTTGCTCCGCCGTGCATTTTGAGCGCGCGAACGGTGGCAACCAGCACTACGGCGTCGGGTTTTAAGCCTGCCGCGCGGCACTTTATGTCGAGGAATTTTTCCGCTCCGAGATCGGCGCCGAATCCCGCTTCGGTTACGGCGTAATCGGCGGCTTTGAGCGCCATTCGCGTGGCGATAACCGAATTGCAGCCGTGCGCGATATTGGCAAACGGTCCGCCGTGCACGAATGCGGGCGTTCCGCCGAGAGTTTGCACGAGATTGGGCTTTATCGCGTCTTTTAATAGTGCTGCCATTGCTCCCACTGCTTTAAGGTCGCGGGCGGTGACCGGTTTGTCGTCGTAAGTGTAGCCCACGACTATTTTTCCGAGGCGATCTTTAAGATCGTTTACGTCGCTTGCAAGGCAGAAAACCGCCATAATTTCGGAAGCGACGGTGATATCGTAGCCGTCCTCGCGCGGGATTCCGTTGGTTTTTCCGCCCAGTCCGTCCACGACGAAACGAAGCTGACGATCGTTCATGTCCACGCAGCGTTTCCAGGTGATTTTTCTCGGGTCGATGCCCAGCGCGTTGCCCTGATAGATATGGTTGTCGAGCATTGCCGCAAGCAGATTGTTTGCCGCGCCGATTGCGTGGAAATCGCCGGTGAAATGCAGGTTTATGTCTTCCATGGGCACGACCTGCGAATAGCCTCCGCCTGCCGCTCCGCCTTTTATTCCGAACACGGGTCCGAGCGACGGCTCGCGAAGGGCGACAGCCGTTTTTTTGCCGATGAGATTCATGGCGTCGCTTAGCCCTATCGTGGTGGTGGTTTTGCCTTCGCCGGCGGGCGTGGGCGTTATTGCCGTGACGAGAATGAGTTTTCCGTCCTTTTTGTTGCAGTCGCGCAGCCAGCGGTTGTCTATTTTCGCCTTGTATTTGCCGTACTGCTCGATATACTCTTGGTCAATGCCGATTTTTGCGGCGATCTCTTCGATCGGCTGCATTTTATAGTTCTGCGCTATTTCTATATCCGTAAGATATTTCACCGTCTGCTCCTCCGTTTTTGCTCGAATTCAATAAAGGCTTAGTTTTCGTATATCGGGAAGCGGGCGCAAAGATCGGCAACTTCCTCGTTTATTCTCTGCTTGCTGTTTTCAAAGTCGCATGCAACTTCCCTCATCCAGCGGGCGATAAGGCGCATTTCTTCTTTTCCGAAGCCGCGAGTGGTGACGGCGGGCGTTCCGACGCGTATTCCGCTGGTTATGCTCGGCTTTTCGGGATCGCCGGGGATTGCGTTTTTGTTGACCGTGATGTGAACTTCGTCCAGTCGTCTTTCCATCTCCTTACCGGTGACGCCGAACGGGCGCAGGTCGATGAGCATCAGGTGATTGTCGGTGCCGCCCGAAACGATGCGGAAGCCCTCTTTTTTAAGGCATTCGCAAAGCTCGTGCGCGTTTTCGACTATATTTTTCTGATAAGTTTTGAATTCGGGTTTGAGCGCCTCGCCGAAAGCCACTGCCTTGGCTGCGATTATGTGCATCAGCGGACCGCCCTGCGTTCCCGGGAACACGGCTTTGTCGATTGCCGCGGCAAGCTCCTTTTTGCACAGAATAAGACCGCCACGCGGACCTCTGAGCGTTTTATGCGTGGTGGTAGTAACCACGTCGGCATACGGAACGGGGTTTTGGTGCAGTCCTGCGGCAACGAGACCGGCTATGTGCGCCATATCCACCATGAAGTACGCGCCAACTTCGTCGCATATTTTCCTGACGGCGGCGAAATCGATGCTTCTCGAATACGCGCTGGCGCCCGCAATTATCATTTTGGGCTTACATTCGAGCGCTTTGCTGCGGATTGCCTCGTAGTCTATGGTTTCGCTTTCGGGATCAAGTCCGTAAGAGATTACGTTGAAATATTTGCCCGAGATATTCACCGGCGAGCCGTGCGAAAGATGTCCGCCGTGGGCAAGACTGAGACCCATTACTGTGTCGCCGGGATGGAGCAGTGCGAAAAACACGGCAAGATTGGCGTTGGCGCCGGAATGCGGCTGAACGTTGGCGTGTTCGGCTCCGAACAGCTTTTTTGCGCGTTCGATTGCAACGTTTTCCACGACGTCCACGTATTGGCAGCCGCCGTAATATCTTCTGCCGGGATAGCCCTCGGCGTATTTATTGGTAAGCACGGTTCCGGCGGCAAGAAGCACGGCTTCGGACACGATGTTTTCGGACGCGATAAGCTCGATATTTGCGCGCTGACGATTGAGTTCGTCGTTTACAGCCGAATATACTTCGGGGTCGTACTGTCCTAATT
>CAKQJJ010000112.1 GCA_934247335.1 uncultured Clostridia bacterium
CCCGACGTGTCGTACCTCATTGCCAACAGAGAAAAGGTGAAGGGAATAGTGCTTACTCACGGTCACGAAGACCATATCGGCGCGCTCCCGTACGTACTCAAAGACTTAAACGTTCCGGTTTTCGGAACAAAACTTACGCTTGCTCTCGTAGACAACAAACTGCGCGAGCAGAAAGTGGACGGCGTGTCGCTTAACGTCGTTCGTCCCGGCAGCATAATTTCGCTGGGAACCAAATTCAAAGTGGAATTCGTAAACGTCAGCCACTCTATAGCGGGCAGCTGTGCGCTTGCTATCACCACGCCCGTGGGACTGGTTTTCCACACTGGCGACTTCAAGGTGGACTACACGCCCATCGACGGCAACGTCATAAATTTGAAGCGCATTGCCGAAATAGGCGGAAAGGGCGTAACTCTTCTGCTTGCCGAAAGCACCAACGTCGAGCGCGAAGGCTCGTCCATGTCGGAAGCGAAAGTTGGCGAATCCATCGCTCATATCTTAAACGAGAATCAGGACAGGCGAATTTTCATCGCGACTTTCGCGTCCAATATTCACCGCTTGCAGCAGATAGTCGATCTCGCCAGGAAATTCAAGCGCAAAGTGGCGTTTGCCGGCAGAAGCATGGTAAACGTCGTGGAATGCGCAACCAAGATAGGCGAGCTTAAACTGGACAATTCGATGGTGGTCGATATCGACATGATCGATAAGGAAGCGGACAAAAATCTGCTTATTCTCACCACCGGCAGCCAGGGTGAACCCATGAGTGCGCTCACGCGTATCGCAAACGGCGAGTTCCCCAAAATTCAGCTGGGCTACAACGACACCGTGATTATTTCTGCGTCGCCCATTCCCGGCAACGAAAAAATGGTGTACAACGTCGTCAACAATATCTATCAGCACGGCGCGAAAGCAATTTACGAGCGCCTTGCCGAAGTGCACGCTTCCGGTCACGCCTGCCAGGACGAATTGAAGCTTATTCACGCGCTTATAAAACCCAAATACTTTATTCCCGTACACGGCGAACGTCGTCATCTTCAGAAGCACGCCGAACTAGCCGTCAAAATGGGAACTCCCGCAAACAACATCATCATTCCCGATATCGGCAACCAGATCGAGATTACAGGCAAAACTTTCCGCATGGGCGACAATATCCCGTCCGGATGTCTGCTCGTAGACGGATTGGGCGTGGGTGACGTGGGCAGCATAGTCCTTCGCGACCGCAAGCACTTGTCGGAAGAGGGACTGTTCGTGGCTGTCGTCGGCGTAAATTCGCTGTCCGGCGAGATTTTCGGAATAGACATTTCTTCCAAGGGCTTTATGTATTCGGACGAAGAATCGGAAGCCATAATAGAGGAAGCCAAGTCCGTGCTTAAAACCGCGCTCGGAAAAATGGATCTCAAAGGCGCCGCCGACTGGACTCAGGTTAAGGCAACCATGCGCAAGGAACTCAAAAATCTGTTCTTCAAGCGCACCCGCCGCAACCCCATGGTCATACCCGTAATTCTGGAAAACTGACATGCCTTTCAAAACACCGTCCAAAAATTCCGAATATATCCGCACCGTGCTCGCTCCCGAAAAGGACGAGCGCATGCGTGCGATTGCGGAATATGCCGACGCGCACATGATACCCGTGCTTCTGCCCGAATCCGCCGCCCTTCTCGAACAGCTGGTCTATCTCAAAAAGCCGCAAAAAATTCTCGAAATAGGCACGGCGATAGGTTACAGCGCTGCGTTGATGCTGCGCAATTGCGACGGGCATATCACCACCGTGGAAATAAACGAGGACTATGCCGATATCGCGAAAAAAAATCTTTCTTCGCTCGGTTACGACGGCAGATTCACGGTCTTTCTCGGCGACGCGGACGACATTCTGCCGTTTATGGACGGCAAATTTGATTTCGTTTTCATGGACGGACCCAAAACGCGCTATCCCGGCTTTTTGCCGCACGTAAAGAGAATGTTGCGCCCCGGCGGAATACTGCTTGCCGACAACGTTTTTTTCAACGGAATGGTGACGGGAGAGGGCGAAATAAAGCACAGCAAACAGACCATAATAAACGGTCTGGACAAATTTTTACACGAATTAACCAGCGACGAAAACTACTCCACCAGCGTTCTGCCGGTGGGGGACGGAATGTCGCTGTCGGTGAAAAAAACATGACTGAAAAAATAGAATTGCTCGCCCCGGCGGGAAATATCGAAAAACTCAAAACCGCGATCTACTTCGGTGCGGACGCGGTTTATCTTGCGTATAAACAGTTCGGACTGCGCGCTTTTGCCGATAACTTCGACGCGGACGAACTTCGCGAAGCGGTGAAGTATTGTCACGAAAAAGGTAAAAAAGTGTACGTTACGCTCAATATTTTCGCGCATAACGCAGATTTCAGTACTATGCCTGACGTAGTACTTCTCCTGAAAGATTGCCGCGTCGACGGCGTGATAGTTAGCGATATGGGCGTCGTAAGCATAATCCGCAAGTACGCGCCCGATCTTGAAATTCACCTGTCCACGCAGGCAAACCTTACCAATAAATACGCGGCAAAGTTTTACTGCGATATGGGGATAAAACGCCTCGTCATGGCAAGGGAACTCTCGCTTGACGAGATAAAGGAAATCCGCGACTTCATTCCGCCCGAAGTGGAGATAGAGGCGTTCGTGCACGGCGCCATGTGTATTTCCTATTCGGGAAGATGCTTGCTGTCCAACTACACCACGGGAAGACTCAGCAACCACGGCGAATGCGTTCAAAGCTGCCGCTGGGAATACGCTCTTATGGAAAAATCCCGGCAGGGCGAATATTTCCCGATAGAAGAAGACGAACGAGGCGCGTATATTCTCAACAGCAAAGATCTCAATATGGTGCGCTATATAGACAAGCTTGCCGCCGCCGGAATAAACAGTTTCAAAATCGAAGGCAGAGTGAAAACCTCCTATTACGTCGCAAGCGTGGTAAACGCTTATCGCCGCGCAATCGATTTGTATTACGAGGAAGGCGATAAATTCGTTCTTCCCGAAGATATTTACGAAGATCTTGAAAAACCGAGCCACCGCATGTATTGCAACGGTTTTTACTTCGGTCGCGATCCGTCCGCACAGTGTTACGAAACAAGTAAGCCCAAGCAAAATTACGACTTTATCGCAATCGTAACCGAAGAGAAAGAGGACGGTTTCGTCGTCGAAATGCGCAACAGATTCAAAAAAGGCGACGTGCTCGAAGTGCTGTCGCCGGGCAGATATCACAACGCGAAAATTACCGTGGACAAGATGTTCGACGAAAGCGGAAAAGAGATATCCGACGCGATGAACGTTCAGCAAAAAGTGCGCATCGTAAGCGACGTAAAGCTTTCCGCAGGCGACATTTTACGGAAGAAGAACGCTATTGTGCCATCCGAAAAATAATTTCGTAAAGCCCCGAAATTACCGAATTTTATTTGAAAAATACCGTAAAACGGCATAAATAGAGTACTATGCGTGACATAGTACTCTTGTTTTTTTGCGCAAAAACAGGCGAAATAACGAAAAAAGCCCGCGCATAAAAGCACGAGCACGTTTTTCAAAAATACAAGACGGTCTGTAAGCCGAATTCTGTCGAGGGCGATCATCTGTCTGGGCGTATCGTTGCCGATAGGCTCTAGCGATATCGAAGAGCGAGCGGACCACTCTTAACGCTCTTACATCTTGCGCCGGACGGGGTTTACAATGCCCTCCCCGTTGCCGGGGAAGCGGTGAGCTTTTACCTCGCCGTTTCACCTTTTCCCTTGCGGGTAGTTTACTTTCTGTTGCACTTTCCTTGAAGTCGCCTTCACCGGTAGTTAGCCGGCGTCCTTGTCCTGCGGCGTTCGGACTTTCCTCGCGTTTCCACGTAATCGCCCAACCGTCTTGCACGCATTATTTTATCACTTTTCGCCGCTAAAAGCAAGCGTTCAGAGTATAAAATCGGATATTTTGCGAATCGCTTTTTTCTCTATTCTCGACACGTACGAGCGCGATATGTCCAGCTTTTCGGCAACTTCCAGCTGAGTGTGCGCGCTTTGCCCGTTCAGTCCGTATCGCATTTCCATGACTTTTCTCTCCCGCGGTTTCAGGTGAGCCTTCATTATTTCCTCGATTTGCTTTATCGTAACCGCGTTTTCCACGCGCGTAAAAACGCCCTCGTCGGGAGAGGGAATGACGTCCATAAGCGTAATTTCGTTGCCGTCTTTGTCCACGCCCGCCGGATCGGACAGCGAAACGTCGCCGCGCCGCTTTTTGTTTGCCCGTATGTACATCAGAATTTCGTTGTCGATACACTTCGCCGCATAAGTCGCCAGAAGCGAGCCTTTGCCGTATTCGTACGTTTCTATGCCTTTTATAAGTCCCATCGTCCCTATCGAAATAAGGTCGTCCGCCTCGCCCGCAAGCGAGTACTTTTTAACCACGTGCGCCACGAGCCGCAGATTGTGCTTTATAAGCTTTTCCCGCGCCTTGGCGTCGCCCTTTTTGCATGCGTAAATGCACTCGCGTTCTTCTTCGGGCGAAAGAGGCGGAGGAAAGGACCCGCCGCCGCTGACGTATGCGGAAAAACAGAATATGCCGGAAAAGAACGAAAGCAAGGTTTCGATTATCATAAAATTTTAGCCCTCCCGTGAAAGCCGATGTTTTATACATTTATATGTAGAATTTTGCCGCAATATGAAGTTTTTTGCCGCTACCGCTCGTCCTTATTTCGCGATTATCCCGAAATAAACTTAAAATCGCTCCAACATATCACTTTTGATAATGCGCCATATAAAAATAGTAGGGCAAAACCGACGAACAAACGATATATTTGTATCGATACTCTTGGAAACGAATAAAATTCGCTTGCAAACCCGCCCGAAAAATGGTATAATTATAAGGATAATAAGTCCGTGCGGAACAAGCTTTTCGCACCGGACCGGTTAATCGGAAAAGAAAAAAATTTTTACCGCCAGAGGAGGCAATAAAAACTTATGAGTAAGATTACAATTATCGGTAGCGGAAGAGTGGGTTCGACCATCGCGTACTCGCTGACTTGCAGAGGACTGGGCTCGGAAATCGTCATCATCGATATCAACGGCGACAGAGCAATGGGCGAAGCGCAGGATATTCGTCAGGGTCTTTCCTACGACAGCAGCTGCATCGTCTACGCAGGTAACTACGAAGACGCAAAGGATTCGGACATCGTCGTCATCACCTCAGGTATCGCAAGAAAGCCCGGTCAGTCCCGTCTCGACCTTATCAAAACCAACATCGAAATTCAGAAGTCCATTATTCCGGAAATAACC
>CAKQJJ010000113.1 GCA_934247335.1 uncultured Clostridia bacterium
CCCACTCATCAGCCGGTCGAACATCTCGCTTCGCTGCGCGCTATCCCCAACATGAACGTGTTCCGCCCCGCCGACGCAGGCGAAACCACCGCGGCTTACGTTACCGCGCTCCGTTCCAAGTGCCCCACCTGCATAGTATGCTCCCGTCAGAACCTGCCGCAGCTTGACGCCAACGCGAAGCTGGCTCTCCGCGGCGGATATATAGTAAGCGACGTCAAAAAGCCCGACGTCATCCTGATGGCTTCCGGCAGCGAAGTCAGCCTGGCTCTCGAAGCAAAGAAAATTCTCGAAGGCGAGGGAGTCGAAGTCCGCGTCGTGTCCATGCCCTGTATGGAATTGTACGACAAGCAGAGCAAAGCGTACAAGGAAAGCGTCATGCCCTCAAGCTGCACCAAGAGAATTGCAATCGAAGCCGGCGTGTCCATGCCCTGGATGAAGTACGTCGGACTGGAAGGAACCACCGTTTGTATGGATACTTTCGGCGAATCCGGAAAGCCGTCCGACCTGTTCGCTCATTTCGGATTTACCGCCGAAAACGTCGCACAGAAAGCTCGCGAACTGCTTAAATAATGGAAAGTAAATTTTTCGCATTCATGTCACGCATGCGGTTTATCGACAGATGGAGCCTCATGCGCAACACTTTCCGCGAGAACAACGCCGAACACAGCCTTATGACCGCGTTCATCGCGCACGGTCTTACCGTTATCGAAAACGAAAAATTCGGCGGCTCGTTCGACGCGTGCAAAATCGGCATGATAGGAGCCTATCACGAGGCAAGCGAAGTGATAACCGGCGACATGCCCACCCCGATAAAGTATTTCTCGCCCGAAATGCGCGACGCGTACAAAAGCGTCGAAAGCGTCGCAAGAGAAACTATTTTGTCCACGCTTCCCGAAGAATTCCGCGGCGAGTACGACGGCATTATCAACGCAACGCCGGAGGAGTACCGCCTCGTAAAGTACGCCGATAAACTCACCGCTTACATAAAGTGCGTCGAGGAAACGGCAAACGGAAATTCGGAATTCAAAAAAGCCGCAAAGACGATTGAAAAGGAACTGCGCGCCTACAAAAGCAAGAGCGTCGATTATTTTCTCGATACGTTCGTGCCGCCGTTCGCGCTCACTCTCGACGATCTGTCCAAGTAAATCGTGTAAGCCGGTTCGTCGTAATTTTGCAATAGCCCGAAAAATCGGATTTGTGCAAAAATCGGCATGAGCGCCGCTCATCGACCGATAAAACATTATTGATTTATAAAATAAAAAGCAGAAGAGTAAAACTCGCTCTCTGCTTTTTTATCTTTAAAAATAACTTTTTTGACCGTGCTTCGCTTTCGCGATATGCCGATTTTTTCGTGAAATCACAATTACGGAAATCCGAAAAAGTAAGCGCGTAAACTATTCTTCCGGCTCGAAAATATCGGTTGGCTTGCCGGGCGAAAATTCCTTTTTTGCGGCGGTTTGTTTCGGCTTGCCGATAAACGCCACCGACACCGCGTCTTTTCCGAAAGTGCAGCAGTTTGCCGCGCCCATCGAACTCATTCGTATGTCCGAAATGCCGCGCTTGCGCAAAAACGACACCGCTTTAAGCAGCGGATCGACTTCCGCCGACCCGTATACGTAGCACGGGAATTTGTTGCCGGCGGCGCAGTAAGCCTCGGCAATGCTTTTGCACGCGGTGAAAAACGACGGGAACCGCTTTACTGAAAGAATATTGCCGTCGCAGTCGGTCGAAGCAACCGCAATCGAACGCGAACTTTCGGCAAGCGCGCCGGAGGAAGTGGGGTACAGCCGGTTGAATCTCGCAGGGTCGGGCAGAATAAAATATCGCTCGGTGCGCAAAGAAAGCTCATCGGCAAGCGAAAAAATTTCTTCGGGACTTTCGCCTTTCGCCTTCGCCGAGAGCGCCGAATCGAGTATAAGCGCTTGTCCGGCTGCCGTTCCGCGGCTGTCCGCAACGAAAATAAGGCGGTTTCTGAACTTTACCATGGTGTTTTTTGCGGCTGCCATAGCGTTTTTGTACGCCGCCGACCACGCTTGTCCCTGCGAAACGTGAATTACGTCGTAGTCTTTTTCCGCCAGCTCGTCGAAAAAGTCCTCGTAGTCGGTTCTTTGCGGCGGAATTATTATTTTTTTCGCCCCGTCGGTCATATCTATTAAAGAAAGCGTTTTGTCCGGCTGATCTACGCGGTCGGGAAAACACGCGCTGCCCGCTTTAAGCGAAAAACGCATTGTTTCCAATCCGAATTCCTTTTTAAGTTCCGGCGTCACGTCCGCCGTCGAATCCGTCGTAATTATAATTTTGCGCATAACTTTGTTCTCCTTGCCGAAACTTAATCACATCGTGCGTGTCCGTTCACATAAATATTAACAAAAAAACAAATATTAAGCAAGAGAAAACGCTCTTGGTTTGCGAATTTTTTCAATTGTCACAAAAAAATCACATTAAAGAAGCGATAAATTCTTGACAAAGCAGACGATATGATTTATAATATGTAGAGGAAAACGGCAGTGTGTGCACATTATATCGTGTAAATGCCCGCCTTGCCGCACGTTGAACCTTTGGGGAAATGGTGTCGTACCATCGGGTTTGCTTTTCCGACGTTTTTTTTAGGTATTAACCGCCGAATTTCCAGGCGGCTTGATATAAGTAACATTCTATTCTATTTTTAAGGAGCATGAAACATGAAGAAATTAGTTAGCTTACTGCTTACGTTAGTTCTTTGTTGTGCACCCGTCTTCACCGCTTGTCAGACCGATCCTGACGGAGACAACGGCGGCAACGGCGTAGGACAGAGAACCGAAATCGTAATGCAGGGCTTCGGTAACGACCAGCAGAAGGCAGAGTACACCGCAATGGTCAAGGCGTTCAACCAGTCCGAATACGCTCGTCAGAACAACTTGACGCTGCGTATGACCCAGTTCCTTGCGGACTCTATTTACGTACAGGGAATCGAATCCGGAAACACGCTTTCTTCGGATAACAAAATCGATATCATTTTCGTAAACGACCGTTATTTCAAGAAATGGGCAAACTACGGCTTTATCACCGACGTAAAGGCAAAGACCTCGAATGCGGCTTATCAGGAAAAACTGAACAACATGTGGTCGTCTATCTATCCTCGTTTCCGTTACAACAGAAACGGCAACACGTCCTATGAAGACGATCCGCTTTGGGGCGTTCCTGTAGATACTTCGCCTACCGCAATTTACTATAACCGTCAGGCTATGGAAAACGTAGGTATCATCGTTATCTCTGTCGACGACGAAGTTGTCACCGACGCTAATTTCGATCAGTACGCAAAAGAATATACCGGTCTTACCGCAGATATGAAAGGTCAGAACCTTATGGATCTGTGGAACGAAAACAAGATCGCAGATAAATTCGGTCAGTATCACGATACTTGCGGAAACCGCGACAACGAAGAGCAGAAGTATCAGCTCTCCGGTAGCACCACCGGCGCAGGATACGCTGCCGATATTCTCGCTCAGCCCGACGAATATGCGGGCACCGAAACTATCGTAGTTCCCAAAAAAGGTTATTTCAGACAGGATTCTTTCAATAACTTTATCGGAACCAACGAAGCTAACTCCGAAAGCAGCACTTGGGATAACCCCAATGCCGACGGCGTAAACGAAATCGTCAAAGTGTTCAACGCGTCCATCGCAATGAACTGGGACGAAACCGAAGACCTCGCTCGTCTGCTTTCCATCGCACAGAATAAAAACAACCTCAACAGAAAAGCCGGCGACCGCAGCGTTGCAACTACTTACGGCTACTACACCGAATGGTGGTTCAACTACGGCTGGTCTGTAGGCGGCGACTGCTTGCAGGATCTTACCGGTGAAGGTACCTGGGCTTACGGTCTTGCAGACTGGTCCGCAAACTACAAAGTAACCGAAAACGCACTCGATCAGGTTGACGAAAACGGCGAAAAGTACTATCTCGGCGCAAACACCGGAACTCATTACAAAGCCGGCGATACGCTCGAATATCTCGATAAACTCAACGTCACTGCTTACGGTCCTAAGGTTGACGCGCAGGGCAGATACGAAAAGGACGAAGACGGTAACATCGTGTTTAACGACGGCGACCTTCTCATCCCCGCACAGAACGGCGGTCTCAGAACTTACGACACCAAGACCGGAAAGGAAAGCGACGTAATCGGAGGAAGCCCGAAGGAATATACTTCCGACGCTTCTATCCGTCCCGAAATCAAAAACAACGCAACCACCGACATTACCGTCGATCCCGACGCTAAGTTCATTCAGCTTCCTTCCACCAAGGCAGCAGTAAACAGATACCTCAACTGCGTAGGTAAGAGCTTGGGAATCATGCCCACCACCAAGGGTACCCAGAGCGGTTTCGATACCGTCGCACAGTTCGGTGACGGCAGAATCGCAATGATCGTAGAACGTGGTTACGAAATCGGAAGACTTCGTGAATTCACCAAAGCAAACAGCATCGAATGGGGTGTTGCACCGCTTCCCCAGTACAAAGAGTACAAAAATCCCTCGTCCAACGACACTACCGTAAAGGCACAGGGCGTTGAAGGCGGACACAGCGAAGCAGTTGCGCTTTGCATCACCAAGACCTCTAAGAACGAAGACAACGCATGGAAGGTTATCGACTGGCTCACCAGCGACACCGTAACCGTTAAGGGAACTACCGAAAACGCAGGTCAGTATTACAAAGCACTTGCAGGTTATATCCCCAACCAGCCTACTCTCGCTAACAGCTCTACCTTCATCAAAGACGACGAAAAAACTCTCAACCTCGATATCTTCTTCGATATGCTCGAATACGAAAAAGCAGGCGACTGGTGGTACCTGTCCGATAACGCATGGATCGACGTTTGGGCTAACCCGCTCAACAGTCAGGTGCGTAACGACGAAATGACTGCCGAAACCTGGTTCAACAACTACACCATCGCTTCTTGCAGCAAGCTTATCGACTATTCGTACTACTTCGGTTCCGACGCGTATAAGAGCATTTATACGCAGGGCTTACAGAGAGCGTAATTTACTGCAAAAAACCGTTTCGTTCCCTCGGCGAATTTTCGTCGGGGGATAGCGGTTCGTTTATACTAAAAAGGAGAGGGATATGAAAGATTCCGTCATTGCAATGTCGCAGGGTGGTTCTTCGGACGACAGAATAAACGTGTTTACGGACACGAAACTGTTCAAACCCGAAAAATCCACTCATGCAAAAAAAGTTAAGAGGTGGAAGCAAAATCTCACAGGGTGGGGATTTGCGCTCTGGCCGCTGTATAC
>CAKQJJ010000114.1 GCA_934247335.1 uncultured Clostridia bacterium
ACCAAACACTATTTGCACCGAAACTTATGTTGTTGTTGGTCCGTTTGATAGCGAGATTTTTGCAAAAAACGCATTTTCGTATATTCAGACTAAATTTTTCCATTTTATGATGGGACTTGCAAAAATCACACAAGATGCTACAAGTAAAGTTTATCAATTTGTTCCTATGCAAGATTTTTCTAAACCGTGGACGGACGAAGAGTTGTATAAAAAATACGACCTAACGCAAGAAGAAATCGACTTTATAGAAAGTATGATTAAACCTATGGAGTAAGGCAATGGCGAACAATATAAGTTTATCGGACATATTACATAAACGCCCTGCCGTGGTGCCGACTATTTACGGCTACGTTTTGCCGAGCGTAAAAAGCCACGACGGATATATAAAAATCGGCTACACCGACAGAGCCGACACCGAAAAGCGCATACGCGAACAATTACATACGGCGGCGATAGATTTCAAAATTTTGTTCAAAGAGTCCGCAATGCGCCCCGACGGCACGTGTTTTACGGATAAAGATGTGCATAAATTGTTAAAACACAAGGGTTTTACGCAATTTAACGATGGCTCTGACAAAAACGAGTGGTTTAACTGCACCTTGTCGGACGCGCTTGTTTCGATTGAAGAATTGCGCACGGAAACGCGATTTGCGGGCGACCGCACCTGGAATTTTGCCATGCGCGACGAGCAGCAAAACGCCGTGGATATGACAAAAGCCTACTTTTTGCAGACAAAAGCCGACGACCCGACCCGACCGCCGAAGTTTTTGTGGAATGCAAAAATGCGCTTCGGCAAAACTTTTGCGACTTACGAATTGTGCAAGGCGTTAAATTTCAAAAAAATTCTCGTTCTAACTTTTAAACCCGCAGTAGAATCTGCATGGCAGGAAGATATTTCGCGCCACATCGATTTCAAAGGCTGGCAATTCGTAAGCAACAAAGAGGCAAAGTTCGACGCAAAAAAACTTGACGAACAATTTGACGCTTGCGATAAAAATAATCCTATCGTTGTTTTTGGCTCTTTTCAGGACTTGCTTGGCACGAACGAAGCGGGCGGCATAAAGGCGAAAAACGAATTTATCCACACCACAAACTGGGATATTATCGTGTTCGACGAATACCATTTCGGCGCTTGGCGCGAAAACGCGAAAAATTTGTTTGAGAAATTCGACGAAGAAGACGACGATTTCGACCTTGAAAAATATCAGAAAGAAGAAGCAGGCAACGCCATAAACGAAACGTTTTTGCCCATCACGTCCGCACATTATCTGTATCTGTCGGGGACGCCGTTTCGTGCGCTTAATTCGGGCGAATTCTTGGAAGATCAGGTTTTTAACTGGACGTATTCGGACGAACAAGCGGCAAAAGAAAATTGGGACAAGTCTTTGGGTGAAAATCCTTATGCGGCACTACCGAAAATGGTAATGCTTACCTATAAAGTACCCGATTCTATAACCGCCAACGTTGCGATAAACGAGGGTTACGACGAATTCGATATTAACGAATTTTTCCGTGCGGAAGTTACCGAAAAAGGCAAAGTAGAAACGGCGCGGTTCGTCTACGAAGACGACGTACAGAAATGGTTGAAAATGATTCAGGGCAATTATATGCCCGTGGACGGACTGAAACTCGGCGCGGAACGCCCGCCTATGCCCTTTTCGGACACAACGCTGTTAAACGTGCTATCGCATACGTTATGGTTTTTACCGAACGTTGCAAGTTGCTACGCAATGTATAATTTATTGCAGCAAAAGCAAAACAACTTTTTCGACGATTACAAAGTCATTGTGTGCGCGGGAACGAAAGCGGGTATCGGCTTGGACGCGCTTGCACCTGTTCTTAACGCTATGGGGGATCCGCTTGTAACGAAAACTATCACGTTGTCTTGCGGAAAACTCACTACGGGCGTTACCGTTCGTCCTTGGGCAGGCGTGTTTATGCTGCGCAACCTTAATTCGCCCGAAACTTATTTTCAAACGGCGTTCCGCGTTCAATCGCCTTGGGAGATTGTGAACGACAACGGCGATAAAGAAGTTATTAAAAAAGAGTGTTACGTTTTCGACTTTGCGTTAGAGCGTGCGTTGCATCAGATTTCTGACTATTCGTGCAGATTGAAAGTTGACGAAACAAGCCCCGAACAAAAAGTTGCCGAATTTATTTCGTTTTTACCCGTGCTTGCGTTCGACGGCTCGTCGATGAACCGTATCGACGCGCAGGACATTTTGGATATTACTTATGCAGGAACGTCGGCAACCTTGCTTGCAAAGCGTTGGCAAACCGCCCTTTTGGTGCACGTTGACAACGACACGCTCAAAAAATTGCAGAACAATCAGGACGCACTTGACGCGCTTATGCGTATCGAAGGTTTCCGTTCGCTAAACGCCGAAATTCAGACGATTATAAACCGCTCTGAAAAGGTTAAAAAACTTAAAAAAGAAAAAGGCGACGATTTAACGCCCGCCGAGAAAAAGGAACTTACCGAGGACGAAAAGAAGGCAAAATCTTTACGTAAACAAGTGCAGGAAAACCTTTTGAAACTTGCAGCGCGAATTCCCGCATTTATGTATCTCACAGATTATCGCGAACAAACGATAAAGGACGTCATTACGCAAATCGAACCCGAACTTTTCCAAAAGGTTACGGGGCTTACGGTTAAAGATTTCGACGTGTTGTGTTCGATAGGGCTTTTCGATTCCGAAAAGATGAATCAAGGCATTTTCGGATTCAGAAAATACGAGAATTCGAGTTTATCGTATACCGGTATCGACAAACACGAAGGCGAAGCAATCGGCGGTTGGGATACGGTACTCCGCCGCGAGGAATATGAAGCCTTATACAGCAAACAACAGGCTACTATGACCGATTTCGAGAGTATTCTTATTCCCGAAAAATATCGCGCAGGCAAAGAAAATGTTGATAGTGAGATGGCAAAAACAGAAATTGCTGTAACAGATGCGGTTTCTGTTTCCGATACTATGCCTGTTGAGGACGATTCCGCCGAAAAAGAATTGGAAGAAATGCTTGCGAAAGTCAAGGTCGGCATTATGGTAACGCACAAAAAATTCGGAGACGGAATAATAACGTGGATTGATAACGCAAAAAAATATCTGCGCGTTAAATTTTCCGTCGGCGAAAAGAATTTCGTTTTCCCCGACGCGTTTTTAATGAAGTTTTTGGAAGTAAAACAGTTTTTATTGATATAAAATAACCTTTCATGAAAGGCTTGATGCAACACATTAAGCCTTTTTGTTTGCTCTTGAAAAAATCTTAGCAAAAGCACTTGACGAACAAATGTTCGTATGTTATAATAAAATTGGTTTGATATAGAGTCAAGCTTTGCGCCGTATAAATAGGCGCAGTCGGGTGTGAAGATATTGCCCGAATGTTCGTTTCCTATGCTGTGGGGACGAATGCGGATAAGCGTTTTGCTATCGCTTGTCCGAGAGAAGAATTACCGTCGTTTGCCATAGGGTTGCTAAAAATATAGCAACTACCGCGACGGGCGTTGAAACCGAAAAAATTAAGGGTTTCGGCGTGGGTTTTGTTGTTGTACGGTTTTTAGATAAAATCGCCTAAAATTTAATAATTCGGATTAAAATCCGTGCGAAGAACGAGCCTGAAAAGGCAATCAAAATCGCACGGTTTTTTTATTCTTAAAACAAATCGAGAGGCAGATACATGTAGCCAAAACAGACAATTAAATATTTTTCCGCAAGTTATACTGCGGAGCATTTCAGGTCGGTGATAAAGAAAAATCAACGACCTTTTTTACGTTAAAAATCAAGAGGTGTATATGCAAAATTATCATCGGTATCGCCCGCCGTGAGCGATAAAAATCACGAGCAAAAAAATACATTTACAAGGAGAAAAATCATTATAAAAAACTTATTAGAAAACAGAAATCTTCGTCCGTTTTATTACGGCAACGCCGTCGTTATATCTGCGGACACTTGCCCCCTGCAAGGGCGAACGGCACCAAACGCGAAGCGATTTGGTATAGTGAGTTATACCTTTTTGAAAAAGGTGTCAAAAACTATTATTACGGAGGTGATGAATTACGTCGTATTTAGTATGCCACATGGAAAAATATAAACGTACCGATATTGTCGGAATCGAGAGAGAAAACGAACGCGACGAGAATTATAAGTCCACGCGAAATCCGCAAATCGACAAGTCGAAAACGCGTCTGAATTATCATACCGTACCGTATGAGAAAAAGTATCTTTCGTTTATCGACGAACGCGTTAAACAACTTTCGCCTAAACGAAAAATCAAAGACGACGCGGTGTTTATAACTTCTTTTATTTTAGGTTCGGATAAAGAATTTTTCGACCGGATTTCGCCCGAAGCACAAAAACAATTCTTTGACGATTGCACGGAGTTTTTCGCGGAACGCTACGGAAAAGAAAACGTCGTGTCCGCAGTCGTGCATTTAGACGAAAGCACGCCGCATTTGCACTTCAACCTAATGCCGGTAACGGGCGGCAGATTATGCGCGAAAGAACTTTTCGACCGCTCCGCTTTGCGAGAATTGCAAACGGATTTTTACGAAGTCGTCGGTAAGAAATACGGCTTAAAGCGCGGTAAAGAAGGCAGCACGGCGAAGCATTTGGATACGATTGCTTACAAAACGAAAAAGATGACCGAAGCCGCCGAAGCGAAGATCCGCGAAGCGGAAGAAGCGCAAGTCGCCGCAAAGCCTGTAAAAGAATTGCTTGAAAGTTACGAATCGGCAAAGTCTGAAAAGATTCCGTTTTCGGGTAAGAAAAAAGAAACGGAAATTATTGCGTTACGCACGAAAAACGGAGAATTACAACGTAAAAACGATATTCTCGCAAAAGATAACGGCGATTTATATGCGGAACTTAAAAAGCAAGAAAAAACGGCAACGACAAACGAAGGCGCAGTAAAATTATTAAAAACATTGCTCGAATACGCACCCGAAGAACTTGCTGCGGCAAAACAGGCGGCAAATCGTCGTCAAGAACAAGAGCGGGAGAAAAATCGCTCTCACAGAAATTCAAACAACAAATTTAAAGGCAAGTAAGTAAAACTTGCCGAACGGAAACGTAAGCGTCGGCATTTTAAGAGAAGGTATGATACCGAGATGAAAGTAGTGAAAAAGTAAGCCCGACCTGTTTTTTAATCGCATTCATGCGAGGCTGAGAAAAAATTTAGAAAAGGAGCCATAAAAATGAAAAGAAAACTGAATATGAAATTTAACGAATAACTCTATCGGAGGGGAAAAGC
>CAKQJJ010000115.1 GCA_934247335.1 uncultured Clostridia bacterium
GGATATTATAAGCAGTCGGGCAACAAGATAGTGTGCCAGAACTGCAAAAACGCGTTTACGGTATCCGACCTCGAAACGTCGTCCGACGGATGCATTCCGTGGCCCATTTACTCGTCCGACAAGACTATCGTAAACGGCGAAGTGCGCATTTCCTACGATTTTCTTAAACGTTCGGCAAGCATTTTCGCAAACTGGAAAAAGTAAGCGTTAAAAATTTTTTGCCGTGCCGTCGTCACTCGGACAAGAGTTTTGCGATTGCGTCGGCAACGCGCAGTCCGTCCGCCGAAGACGACGTTATGCCGCCCGAGTAGCCCGCTCCCTCTCCGCACGGATAGAGATTGGAGGCGAACGGAGACGTAAGGTTTTCGTCCCTTTCTATCCGAACAGGCGAGCTGGTGCGCGATTCGACGGCGGTGAGAACGGCGTTTTTATCGGCAAAGCCGCGCAGTTTTTTGTCCATGTCTTTAATTGCAAGGGCGATAGACGAAACTATCGGCGCGGGCAGAATTTTATTCATTTCGGCAAAACGAGTACCGGGATAGGTGGGCAGCACCGATCCGAAAGCGGTGCTCTTTTTATTTGCAAGAAAGTCGCCGACAAGCTGAACGGGCGCGCAGTAATCCGCTCCGCCCGCAACGAACGCCTTTCTTTCGAGATCGCGCTGAAATTCCACTCCCGAAAGCGGGTCGTCGCCGCAAAAATCTGCACTCGTCACGGGCACGATAAGCGCGGAATTTGCGTTGATTCCGCTTCGGGCGTAATTGCTCATGCCGTTGGTGACGAGCGAATTTATTTCGCTGGCGGCGGGCATTACGAATCCGCCGGGGCACATGCAAAAGGAAAAGCACGCCCTCTCGCCTGCGTGCGAAACCAACTTGTAGTCGGCTGCGGGCAAAAGCGGATATTTTTTGCCGTACTGCGCAAAACCTATGTTTTTTTGCAGATGTTCTATTCTCAGTCCTACGGCAAAATCCTTGGCGCGCATATTTACGCCTTTATTTTTAAGCATATAAAACGTGTCTCTTGCCGAGTGCCCCAACGCAAGGACGAGCGCGTACGGCGATATTTTTGTTATTTTACCGTTATTTTCGAGCGCAATCGACTTTATCGTGCCGTTTGCAGCCGAAATATCGACTAATTTCGTGCGGAAAAGCACTTTGCCGCCGTTGTTTTCGATATACGTACGCATGTTTTTTACCACGCCGCGAAGTTTGTCGCTGCCGATATGCGGTTTATTGAGATACGCGATTTCCGCGGGCGCGCCGAATTTTACAAAGGTATCGAACACCTGTTTGTTGTAGCCCGAATGCGTTTGCGTGTTTAACTTTCCGTCCGAAAAGGTGCCTGCTCCGCCCTCGCCGAACTGAATATTACTGTCTTCGTCGAGAATTTTCTCTTTTGCAAAAAGTTCGGTTTTCTTTACGCGTTCGTCAACCGGGTCGCCGCGCTCCACCACTATCGGCTTTATGCCGTAGTCGATAAGGCGAACGGCGCAGCTAAGTCCGCACGGACCGGCGCCGACTATTACCACCGGGTCAGACGGCAGATTTTTTTCGGGAACGCGGGCGATTTCTTCTTTCGGCGGAAATTCGTCCGAGGAAAACTCTATCGAATACGTCAGGAAAATGTCGTTTTTGTTGCGCGCGTCCAGCGATTTTTTGAGTATGCGAAAATAACTCGGCTTTGCTCCGAGTTTTTTTTCGGCTATGCGGACGAGAGCGCTTTCGTCTTCGCCGATATTAAGTTTTATTCCCGATAATTTTTCAATCATTGTTTATGCTCTCCGCGGCGGTAAGTGCGGACGAGAACGCCCACTGCAGATTGTAGCCGCCGCACTGCCCGTCCACGTCCAGAATTTCGCCGGCAAAATACAAGCCCGGGCATTTTTTGCTTTGCATATCCGCCCCCACTTCGGACAGGCGTATTCCGCCTTTCGTGACCTGCGCGTAGTCGAAGCCGGCGGTGCCCGTAACTTCGAGCGTGAAGTTTTTTATGGTTTGCGCGACGGCGACGGGGTTTTGTGTTCCGGCGCGTTTTATAACCGCGCGCCCCAACGTGTTTGAAAGTATTCCGCACAACATTTCGCCGGCGGGAATGGCTTTGTTCGCGGCGCGCTCGCGGAGTGCGGAAACGAGTTTTTCAATTTCGCAATCGGGCATAAGATCGAGCGACAAAGTTACTTTCCGGTCGATTTTATCGCATACGAATGCGGAAATCCGGAACACGGCGTCGCCCGAAACGCCGTAGTCGGTGAAAATTACGTCGCCTTTTTCGCGTGCGATCTGCTTATTGTCGCAGTAAGCGGCGACGACTGCGCCCACGCGTTGACCTTTTAGCGTTTTTATGTCCTTGGTTTCGGTTTTGAGCTGCACGAGCGAGGGGAACAATCCGGTTGCGGTATGCCCGAATTTTTCGGCAAGCGAGTAGCCGTTGCCGTCGCTTCCGAAATTTTTAGCGGCTTTTCCGCCCGCGCACAGTATTACGTTTTTTGCCGAAAATAATCTTTTTTCGCCGTCCGCAAGCGCCGTAACGGTGAAATATTCGCCTTTTTTGGTTATATCGGTTACGAACGCGCCGGTTATTACTTTTTTGTTTTGGTCGGTTTCCAGCCGATAGCGGATAAGGTCGGTAATCGACGACGCCTGTCTGGACGCGGGATAAATTCTGCCCCTATCGTCCGAGCAGAACATAAAGCCGAGTTTTTCAAAAAATGCCAGAATTTCGGTTTGCGGAAACTTTTGCATACAAGACGAAATAAGCCGTCTTTCTCCGAAGGTGAAATAACGGCTTTCGTTTATATCGAGATTGCCGACGTTGCCCTGTCCGTTTCCTGTTGCGGACAGTTTGCGACCGACGCGCGCTCCTCTTTCGAGGACTATGGTTTTTTTATTTAAGGCGAGCGCAGCCGTAAGACCTGCGGCTCCCCCGCCTATTATTATTGTTTCGGCACTTTCCATACCGCGTATTATATACGAAAACGGCAAATAAGTCAATCGTTTGACCGATTTAGCGCATAAAATCGCGCAAAAGCCGATAAATTTTCGCTTGGCGGCTTATTTTTCTTCGCTTGGGGAAAGAAGGCTCTGAACGCCGGCAACGCTGTCCACGGGAAGCGCGAACACGGCGCCTCTCGCGTCGGTTTTTGCGCCCGCTTTATCCATAATCGCGTGCATGATGCCGTCGCGGTCTTCCTTTCTCGCGACGATGTACACCATTTCTTTTTCCTCGGTGATGGATATGCCGAAGAATTTCTGAGTGTAGCCGGCGCCCGTTCCCTTAGCTTTGAGAATGGTGCCGCCGCGCGCGTTTACTTCTCTCGCCGCGTCCATTACTACGTCTGCAAAGCCCTGATTTACTATCGTTACGATTAGACAAAATTTATTTTCTTCCATATCCTGTTCCTCACTTAATTCCTTGTCGCCTATAAAGTAGCCGAGCGCCGTTCTGCCGCCTATTCCGTCTACCGGAACGGTGAGCGCTATTCCGTTGCCGTTTTCGTTAAGATGCAGGTCGGAAAGCATTCCTTTTTTGAGAGCGGGCAGCTCGTCGGTGGGTACGAACGCCGAAAACATGATTTTTTCGCTGTGCTCGAGCGACATATATTCGAGAATTTTGTCGTTTGCCGAGCCTATACATTGCTGAACGAACACGCAGTCCACGCCGTTCTCGTCGAAAAAGTCGAGATACGCCTGAGAAAACCGCCTTTTTGTTATTACAATTAAATATCTTAATCCTTTCATATTTTTCTCCGATATCGCGCTATCCGATAATTTCTTCCGATTCGTCGGACGAGATTGCGACTTTTGCCTTGCGCGTTTTTATCTTGTACACCACGCCCAGTATCTGAATGGTTATTATAGGCATCATTGCGATGAGAGCAACCACGCCGAACGCGTTTGCCGCGACGTCGCCGCCTATTCCCGTACAAAAGCCTATCGCAAGCGGCAACACGAAGCTGGTTGCCATTGCTCCCGACGCGACTCCGCCCGAGTCGAACGCTATCGCGGTGAAGATGTCGGGCACGAAGAACATGAGAATAAGCGCAAGCGAATAGCCGGGGATGAGAATGTACATTATCGGGAAATCGAAATATATTCTCGTCATGGCAAGTCCGATGGAAATGGCGACGCCCACGCCGAGCGACAGCGAAAGCGCTTTTCCGGGGATTGCGCCCTGCGTTATTTCCTCAACCTGTTTTTTAAGCACGTGAACGGCGGGTTCCGCCATGACGACGAAGTAGCCGATAACCATTCCGAGCGGAATTATTACCCAGTTACAGTTTACTCCGCCTATTTCGAGCGCGGCTATTTCCTGCCCGAGCATGCTGCCCGTGGGCATAAATCCGACGTTTACGCCGAGAAGGAAAACGGTGAGACCGATATACGTATACGCGATTCCGGCGAGAATTTTAATGATTTCGCTTCTGGACGGCTTCGGATTGAAAATCATGAACACGAAATAGAACGCCACGAGCGGCAAAAGCGCTTTCGCAACTTCCCAGGCGTATTTCGGCGTGTTTTTAAGGAACATCGCGATAAGCTCGCGCGAGTCGGCAACGGCGGGAATTACGGTGGGTTCGTACGGAATGTCCTGCGGATTGTAAATTATGCCCAGTATCATTACCGACAAAACGGGGCCTATCGAACACAGCGCGGTAATACCGAAGCTGTCGTTTCCCGAGTGTTTGTCGCTTCGCATGGACGCGGCGCCCGCACCGAGCGACAGTATAAACGGTACGCTCATGGGTCCGGTGGTAACTCCGCCCGAGTCGAACGCAACCGGCACGAACTGCCTTGGGACGAAGAACGACAAAGCTATGGTTGCGACGTACATCGTCAGCAGTATGTATTTAAGCGGAATGTGCAGAAAGGTGCGCATCATTGCTATTACGAGGAATACGCCCACTCCCACGCCTACCGATATTATAAGCACGAAACCGGGAACGCCGTTTACCTGTTCGGCAAGCACGCTGAGATCCGGTTCGGCAACCGTGATAAGCGTTCCGACGATGAAGCTGACGAGAATGATTACCCACGCGCTCTTTTTCTTGACCATCTGTCTGCCGATATAGTCGCCTATCGGCAACATAGCCGCGTCGGCGCCGAGAGTGAATATTCCCATGCCGACGATGAGAAGCAGCGCCCCCACCGTGAACGTGAGAAACACGCCCGTATCGAGCGGACAAACGGTAAAACACAACAGCAAAACTATAAGCGTTATCGGGAGT
>CAKQJJ010000116.1 GCA_934247335.1 uncultured Clostridia bacterium
TGCGGGGTCCGGGACACAGTCGCAAGTGTCCCGGCGACTTTTTTGCTTCTTTTTTCTTCGCCTGAAAAAAGAAGATACTCCACACTAAAAACAAGTCGCAAAAGCCTACTTTTAATGTGTAAAAACGGGTGGACGAAAGTATGTTCTTCGTGGTATAATTGGATAAAACGATGCGAATTTGCGCATTCGACGGAGGCAAATATGCAAAGCGGCGATTTTAATGTGGATAAAAAGGCGTTTACCTCAATATGGAACGGCGACACAAGTGCGCGCGATACGTACGTTGATTTTAAGGATAATTTTGCGGCGGATTGCGGCGAGCGAATATTCATCGAAATTTCGTGCGACAGCAACTATTCGGCGTACGTAAACGGCAAACTCGTAGCTTTTTCGGTGTGTTCGGACTATCCGTTCGCCCGCGAATACGACAAAATCGACGTAACCGAATATTGCAAAGAAAACAACGAGTTGTTCGTCACGGTGTGGCATTACGGCGAAGACAGTCAGGTGTACATAAACGCCGACGCGTTTTTGGCGTACAAAGTTATTCAAGGCGGAAAAACACTTGCTTCGAGCGGCAAAAACACGCTCTCGCGCATAAATCCGTTCTATAAAAACGGGTACTGCAAGAAAATCACCGTGCAGCTGGGGTACAGCTTTCTCTTCGACGCGAACGGCGACGATAACGCGCATTTTACGAACAGCGACGAGGCGGGCGAAGTTTTCGTAGCCGAAAGAAAACGCAAGCCGCTTGCTTTAATCGGTCGTGCAAGCCAAAATATTGAAAAAACCGACGGCGGATATCTTATCGATTTCGGGCGGGAAGTAGTTGGCTATCCCGATTTTTCGTTTACGAGCGCGGTAAAACAAAAACTCACCGTGTCGTACGGCGAGCATTTAACCGAAGACGGCAAAGTTCCGCGAATTATCGGCGACCGCGATTTCAGCGTGGAATACATCGCAAAACCCGGCAAAAACGAGTATTTCAACGCTTTTCGCCGCCTTGCATGCCGATATATGTTCGTGGAATGCGAAGAAGATATAAAAATAGATTATATCGGGCTTAACGAGGTCGTATACCCCGTCGAACAAAAGAAATTTACGCTTTCCGACGAGTTTTTGCAGAGAATTTACGACGCGGGAGTGCGTACTTTGCGCGCGTGCATGCACGAGCATTACGAGGACTGCCCGTGGCGCGAGCAGGCTTTGTACGCGCTGGACAGCCGCAATCAGATGCTGTGCGGCTACTATGCGTTTGCGGGCGGCGAATATCAGCGGTATAATCTCACGCTACTCGCCAAAAGTCTGGACGGCGGCTTACTGGCGATATGCGCCCCGAGCGGCGTTCGGCTGCCCATTCCGTTTTTCTCGCTTATGTTTTTCGTGCAGACGTACGAATATGTTCTCCACACGGGCGACCGCAGTATTCTCGAAGAAGCGGGCGACACGCTTGCCGTGCTTTACAGAACCTTTTCCGAACGAGTAGACGAGAGCGGGCTTATTCCGGTTTTTCCGTCGCCGTGCTGGAACTTTTACGAGTGGAGCGAGGGCAGTTCGGACTGCCGCAAAGACGAGCGGGGCAACGCCATCGAAAATCAATATGACCTTATATTAAACTGCGCCTACGTTTACGCGATGAGTGCATACGAAAGGTTGACGGGGCGAAAATCGGACGCCCGAAAGACTGTTCGCGCCATCGAAAAGACCTTTTTCGACAAGGAAAAAGGCATGTATAAACTGAACACGCTTGGGCAAAGTTATTCGCAGCTCGGAAACGCGTTTGCCTTGCTTATAGGGCTGGGCGACGACGCGCTTGCCGAAAAGACAGCCCGAGGGGAAGACATGGTGCCGATAACCTTGTCGATGAATACGTTTTTATACGACGCGCTTATCGCAAGAGGCGAAAATTGCCGTGATTTCATTGTGGACGACATAAAAAACAAGTACGGCAAAATGCTGTCGGGCACAACCGGAACGTTCTGGGAAACCGAACTCGGCGCGGCGGATTTCGGCGGAGCAGGCAGTCTTTGCCACGGCTGGTCGGCAATCCCCGTGTATTATTTGCAGTGTTTTTTCGGGAAAAAGCAGGAGAGGGATTTGCTTGACAAAACGAGAGAATGAGCGGTATAATATTTATGATAATTACCCCGATTTAACGTTTTGGAAAAGGAGAATACGATATGAAAAAATCGGCAAAAATCGTTCTGATCACAGCGTTTTGCGCATTGGCGCTTGCGTCGCTTTTTGCGCTCTCGGCGTGTGAGTGCCAACACGAGTGGAACGAATGGACGACAACGAAAGAAGCGACTTGCGAAACGGAAGGCGAAAAAACTCGTTCATGCGGTAAGTGCGGAGAGAGCGAAAAAGAAGCGTTGCCCGCACTCGGTCACGAAGAAACAACCGACGACGTGGTCGAAGCGACTTGCACGAAAACGGGTTTGACCGCCGGTAAACATTGTTCTCGCTGCAAAAAAGCTCTCATAAAGCAGGAAGAAATTCCGGCGCTCGGACACGAAGAGGTCATAGATGTAGCGGCAGTGGAAGCCGCTTGCACGACTGCGGGTAAAACCGCCGCAATGCACTGCGATCGCTGTGGAGAAATACTCTCCGTGCAAGAAGACGTACCGGCGCTCGGACACGAAGAAGTCGTTGACGCTGAAGCGGTCGAAGCCACTTGTACAGTCGCCGGTAAAACCGCAAAAACGCACTGCGCCCGCTGCGGAGAAATACTCTCGAATCAGGAAGAAGTGCCGGCACTCGGACATAAAAATAAAAACGGAAAATGTTTGAATTGCAATCAGGATATTGCCACGAAAGGATTGAAATATAAGGACGGCATAGAGGAAAATACTCTTATTGTTTTGGGTATCGGTACCGCAACGGATACCGACATTATAATTCCTTCCGTTTACGAAGGCAAAAAGGTTGTTGCGATAGGAAGCGGATGTTTTTGGCGCAACACGAACATTACTTCGGTAGACGTCCCCGACAGTGTAACGAGTATAATCGACAGGGCTTTTAGTGACTGCAGCGAACTTACGAGCGTGACTATTCCGGACAGCGTAACGAGTATAGGCAATAAAGCGTTCGACGGTTGCACGAAACTTAAACAGCGTGAAAATGAAATATATTACGTTGGCGGTTGGGTAGTAGATGCGGACAGAGAGATAACGAAGGCTTCTGTGAAAGAAGGAACGCGCGGCATTGCCGATAATGCGTTCGACAGTTGCTATAGACTTACGAGCTTGACGTTGCCGAACAGCGTGACGAATATAGGACGTCACGCATTCTACGACTGCAGTAGTCTTACGGATTTATCGATTCCGAATAGTGTAACGAAAATAAGAGAAGGGGCTTTCTATATGTTCAGCGGACTGACGAACGTAATAATTCCCGGTACTGTAACGAGTATAGGAGATAACGCTTTCGGATATTGCAGTAATCTTGAGAGCATAATAATTCCGGACAGCGTTACGAGCATAGGGGATGGTGCGTTCGAATGCTGCAACAGACTTACGAGCGTAACCGTTTCGAAAAACGTAAAAAGCATAGGATACGAGACGTTCGGAAACTGCAACAGACTTACGAGCATAACCATTCCCGACGGCGTTACGAGCATAGGTCAAAGATCGTTCTATAATTGCAACAGTATGACGAGCATAATAATCCCGGATAGAGTAACGAGTATAGCGAGTGAAGCGTTCAAAAGTTGCAAAGAATTAACAAGTATAATCATTCCGAATAACGTAACGAGTATAGAAAACGAAGTGTTCATGCACTGCAAAAAACTTGCAAGCGTGACCGTTCCCGATAAAGTGACGAGCATAGGGAAAAAGGCGTTCTACGGCTGCAGCGGACTGACTGGCGTAACCATAGGAAAAGGCGTGGTGAGCATAGGTAACGAAGCGTTCGCGCATTGCGAAAAACTCGCGAGCGTAACCATTCCCGATAAAGTGACAAGCATAGGAGACAGCGCATTCCAAGCCTGCGGCGAACTTGCGAGCGTAAAAATAGGAAAAGGCGTCACGAGCATGGGAAGCAGCGTGTTCCAGGACTGCGACAAACTAATGCAGCGTGAAAACGGAATATACTACGTTGACGGCTGGGTCGTCGGTTCGGATAAGGATATAACAACGGCTACTATAAAAGAAGGGACGCGCGCTATCGCAAATTATGCGTTTTCCAATCGCAGAGGAATGACGAGCGCAGTCATTCCGGATAGCGTGGCGATTATAGGCAGAGGTGTGTTCAATTCCTGCCGCGGTCTTATTCGTATAGAAGTAGCGGATGAGAACATGTCATTTAAGAGCGCCGACGGCAATATTTATACAAAGGACGGAAAAACGCTGATACATTATGCGGTGGGCAAAGCAGACAGTTCGTTTGCTATCCCCGACGGCGTGACGAATATAGGAGCAGGCGCGTTCGGCGGCTGCAGCGGATTGAATAGCGTAACCATCCCGGACAGTGTGACCGAAATAGGAAGCGAGGCGTTTTTGAAGTGCTACAGTTTGGATAACGTAATCATAGGAAGTAATATAACAACTATAAAAAGCGGTACGTTTAACGGTTGTAGGAGACTAATGAATGTAACCATTTCCGATAGTGTAACAAAGATAGAGATGTCGGCGTTCGGAGAATGTCATTGGCTGCAAGAAGTCAATTATACCGGAACAGAAGAGCAGTGGAATGAAATAGAAATTGACTATGGTAATGATGATTTGCAAAAAGCAAGAATAAATTATATTTAATAAAACGGATTTTCGATAATTTCAAATAACGTAACGATAAAAAGCACGGCGAGGGAATCGTCGTGCTTTTTTGTGTTAAGCGAGAGAAAATACCCCTCTCCGTTACGATAAATCGTGCCACCTCTCCCGGAGTGAGAGGCTTTAAACGGCTCGGACAATCGAGGGCGAAAGTCTATACAATTAAAAAATGCGGAGACCACAGGTCTCCCCCCCCCCTGCGGGTTGAATAAGGCTGTGAGCACGGTAGGGGAGACCTGTGGTCTCCCTCCAAACGATCCCACCGTCTTCTCGCTAACGCTCGAAGCCACCTCCCTTGCATAGCAAAGGAGGCTTTAAAAGAAGTCGTAAGTTGATGACAAAACGAAAGTTTTCTCACTGTAGGGATAGGCGTCCCCGACTGTGTGAGATATCTTCTTTTTTCAGGCGAAGAAAAAAGAAGCAAAAAAGTCGTTGGGACACTTGCGACTGTGTCCC
>CAKQJJ010000117.1 GCA_934247335.1 uncultured Clostridia bacterium
ACCTACGAGGTGGTGGAACACACGCCCATATTGGTCATTAAAAACGACGGAACGCGTGAACCTTTCGACGCAAACAAAATCAAAAACGGCATAATCAAGTCGTGCGAAAAACGACCGGTTGCAATGAAAGATATCGACGCGCTCGTGTCAGATATCGAGAAAAAGGCGTACAATACGCTCGATCAGGAAATTCCGTCCGCCACGATAGGCGAAATGGTAATGGAAGGACTGAAAAACCTCGATCAGGTTGCGTATATCCGTTTTGCTTCGGTGTATCGCCAGTTCCGCGACGTCACTACTTTTATGCAGTTTATCGAGCAATTTGAAGAGAGGCTTAAAAACGAAAAATGACGCTGCTTAACGCTGTTGAAGGCAAAACCTATCGCATATTGTCCGTGCGCGCCGCCGAGTCGGTTCGCAGACGGCTTTTAGATCTCGGTTTTGTCGAAAACGCAAGCGTAAGCGTGGTTAAAAAAGCTCCTTTTCGCGGCGCGGTTTTAGTGTCGCTTCGCGGCAGCTTGATTGCTCTCCGTTCGTTCGTAGCGTCAGACGTTACCGTCGGGGAGACAGTGTGAAAGAAAAAACGATACTTCTTGTCGGAAATCCAAACGTCGGAAAGACCAGCGTTTACAACAGGCTGACGCGCTCGGGAGAACACGTCGGCAACTGGCACGGCGTTACCGTGGAAGAAAAATCAAAAATCATAAAACGAAAAGATAAAGCCCTGAAAATCGTAGATCTTCCGGGGCTTTATTCTCTTACCGTGTATTCTCCCGACGAAGCGGTGTCGCGCGATCGCGTGCTGAATGAAAAAGAGTACGTTGCTGTAAACGTGTGCGACGCAAACAATCTTGCCCGAAATTTATTTCTGACGCTACAACTTATGGAAGCGGGCGCAAACGTGATTATCGCCGCAAACATGACCGACGAGCTGAACGCAAAAGGCTTGTATCTCGACGAAAAACTACTTGAAAAAAGGCTGGGAGTTCCCGTTATTTCCATAAGCGCAAAAAAAGGAAAAAGCTCGTTTTCGGTGCTGGACGAATGTTTGCGTTGCGATTCCGGGAAACGCCGGTACGAACTTCCGTATCTAAAAAATTTACCGGTTGAAAATATTGCGAAAATAATCGAAAAAAACGCGTTGAATGCCGGCTTGGAACCTCGTTACGCCGCAGTTAAAATAATCGAAAACGACCGTTATATTTCGGGAAAACTTGCCTTAAACAAAGCGCAACAAGCCGGAATACGCACGCTCGGGGATTTGCAGGCAAGCCTTGCGAAAGCGCGATACGAATACATCGACGAAATTCTGGCAGGCGCGATAAAACCGCGCGAAACGGGAAGAAAACGAACTTTTATGAAAAACGTTTCGTCTTTAATAGATAAGATAGTGCTTAACAAATTTCTTGCGCTGCCGGTGTTTTTTGCCGTCGTGCTTGCCGTGTTTTTTATCACTTTCGGACTTATAGGCCCGCGCGCATCGGTTTTAATCGAAAGGTTTATTTCCGTCTGTGTGAGTAGCCCTGTGCAAGCGTGGCTGAAATCGCTGTCCGCGCCCGATTGGGTAATTGGATTGATATGCGACGGAATAATTGCAGGCGTGGGCGGAATAATGGTGTTTTTGCCGCAAATATTGCTTCTTTTTTTCTTTCTTGCCGTTATGGAGGACAGCGGTTACGTCTCCCGTGTAGCGTTTATGACCGACGGACTGTTTGAAAAAATAGGCTTGTCGGGCAAAAGCGCGTTTACGCTTTTAATGGGATTCGGATGCTCGGCAACGGCGGTACTCACTTCGCGCGGACTGGAAGACGAAAAAATGCGTAAAAAGACGGCAATTTTGACTCCGTTTATGAGCTGTTCGGCGCGCCTTCCGGTATATTCCACTATCGCTTCGGCGTATTTTGCGCGGGGAAACTTTCTCGTGATTTTCGGGCTATACGTTCTCGGCGTTATCGTCGCGCTCGTGCTTGCCGTGATAATGGAGCGCTGCACCAAACGGCTTAAAAGCGGAAAACCGTCGTTTATAATGGAAATGCCGCCCTATCGTTTCCCGACGATAGAACGTATTGCGCAGATTTTATGGGTAAATCTCAAAACCTTTTTGTTTAAGGTGGGAACGACTATTTTCGCGCTCAGCGTGATAATGTGGATATTGTCCAATTTTTCGCTTACGGGCGGGTACGGTTCGGATTCGGACAGTATAATGATGACTGTGGGGAAACTGCTTGCCTTTGCGTTTAAGCCGCTCGGTTTCGGCTCGTGGAAAGCGGTTACGGCGCTGATGGGCGGAGTGGTGGCAAAAGAAGTGGTTATTTCCACCGTCGAATCGCTCGGTGGCGTGAGTGCACTGTTTTCGGGAGAATACGCGGCGGTTGACGCGCTGTCGTTTATGATTTTTACTCTTTTATACGTGCCGTGCATAGCGACAGTTGCGGCGCTTGTTCGCGAGGTCGGAGCAAAATGGGCGGCTTTCGGCGTGATATTGCAGCTCGTTACGGCGTATATCGTGACTTTATTGATCCGTAGCGTTGTCATTTTGTTTTTGACGAATGCCGGGCTCGCCGCGGGGATATGCGTCGTCGCGCTTATTTCGTTAATATCGCTGATCATGATTTTGTCGGAAAAAAATAAATCCGATTGCCTGGGAGAGTGCGCGTTTTGCGGGAAAAATTGCCGGTAACGCCGCTTTTGCCGAAAATTTTTTTGATAAACGGTATATAATGCAGCACGATTGCCGAATAATAACAGCGGAGGTAACTAAAAAATGGTAATCGGATACGTACTGCTGGGACTTATAGCGGTAATGATGTTTTTCGGACTTTTGAACGACGTTGTAAAGTCGATGAAAATAGAACCCTGGATTGCGCTTGTTTTCGTAATAGCCTACATCGTGGGCGGAGTGATCCCGATGATATATTTCGGCTCGGCGTTCGCTCTCGGAATAGGCGGCTTCGTCGTGCCTTTGGTGTTGTCGGTCGTTTTAACCGTATTTGCCGGCTTTGGAATGACTTTTCTCAGGACGGCTACGGCAATGCTGGCTACCGCCGCGATAACGGTTGCGGTAACCGTGTGGATACCGCTCTCGTCGGTGTGGATGAGCGTGCTTGCTTCCTGCACGATCGGAATACTCGGCGGCGCCGTTTCGTACGCTATTTGCCAAAGCAGAATTTCGTCTGCGGCAGGTTCGGTAGGCGGCGTGGTGCTGGGCAATATCATAGGACAGTTTATCGTGTATTTCACCGGCATGACCACGGTGTTTGCTCTGGGCGGAAGCATGATATTCGACGCTTCGGTAATAACGCTCGTATTCTCGGTAATTCTCGCAAGCGTTGCGTACGGCAGTAAAACCAATAAAAACATGCACGCGCATTCCGCAGCCGAAGCGGGCGAAGACAACGCCGATATGGACGAATTTGACGATTTTTTGAATAAATAAGCATTATATCTTAGAAAAACGAAGTAAAAGACAGGGAAACTTGTCTTTTATTTACGTTTTCAATAGACAAAACGGTTTTTTTGTGTTAAAATAAAAATATGAAAAAACCGATAGTAGCGATAGTCGGTCGCCCCAACGTGGGTAAATCGACTTTTTTTAATAAAGTATGCGGACGCAGAATATCCATAGTAAAGGACACTCCGGGCGTCACGCGCGACAGAATTTACGCCGACGCCGAATGGTGCGGGCGTGCTTTTACCGTTATCGACACCGGCGGAATAGAGCTTAAAAGCGAAGACGTAATGTTTAAGCATATCCGTCAGCAGGCGGAAATCGCAATAGAAATTGCCGACGTCATAGTGTTTATGACCGACGCGAAAGACGGACTTATTTCGTCCGATTACGACGTTGCAGAGATATTGCGCCAGTCGCGGAAGCCCGTCGTGCTTATCGTAAACAAAATGGATAACTACAAGCCCGAAGAGCTTTACGATTTTTATCAGCTCGGACTTGGCGAACCGTTTGGAATTTCGTGCGAACAGGCAATAGGTATTGGCGACGCGCTCGACGCAGTCGTCGAGAATTTCCCGCAGAATGAAGACGGCGAAGAAGACAAGTGCCTTAAAATCGCGCTTGTGGGTCGCCCCAACGTGGGTAAATCCAGCCTTGTCAATCGTTTGCTCGGAGCCGACCGCGTAATAGTAAGCGATATCGCGGGCACCACGCGCGACGCGGTGGATACGCCGTTTGAAATGAACGGAAAGAAATACGTGATTATCGATACCGCCGGCATGAGAAAGAAAAGCTCGATAGAGGACGACTCGGTGGAAGATTATTCGGTTATGCGTTCGGTGTGGGCTATTTCGCGTGCAGACGTCGTAATAACCGTTTTAGACGCGACCGGTCCCGTGTCCGAACAAGACGTCCGTATTGCCGGTTACGTTACCGAAGAGGGAAAACCCGGAATAATAGTCGTCAACAAGTGGGACGCAATCGAAAAAGATACTTTTACCGTAAACAAATTCGAGGACGAGATAAAAAAACAATTCGCGTTCATGAGCTATTACGTTTCGCTGTACGTTTCCGCCAAAACCGGACTTCGTACCGATAAAATAGTTGCTCTTGCCGAAAAAGTTTACGAAAACGCGTCGAGAAGAATTTCCACCGGAACGCTCAACGACGTTGTAAGCGACGCCGTTGCGGCAACCGAACCTCCCGCAAAATCGGGAAGACGGCTCAAAATTTATTACGCTACTCAGCCCGACGTTTGCCCGCCTAAAATAGTGTTTTTCGTAAACGATTCGTCGCTCGTGCATTTTTCGTACAGAAGATACCTCGAAAACTCGCTTCGTCGTGCTTTCGATTTTTCCGGAACACCTATAAAACTGGTGTTCAACAATCGTAAAGAGGAGGTGGGTATGTCCTGATGTGGATATTTCTTCAAATTGTCTTTTACGTAGCCTGTATATTTATATCTTATCTCGGCGGCAGCGTTAACAACGCCATAATAATTTGCCGCATACTCGGCTACGATATACGCCATCTCGGCAGCGGAAACCCCGGCGCCATGAATATGGTGCGCAGCGTAGGACTGTGGTGGGGCGCGCTTACGTTGTTTATGGACGCGCTTAAAGGCGCTTTGCCTGCCATTCTCGGCTGGTATTTGCTTGGCACTCCGTTTTCGTTTGAAGGCAGCCGTATCGGCGCGTGCGTGTGCGGTCTGGGCGTTATTATTGGACATATTTTCCCGATATATTAC
>CAKQJJ010000118.1 GCA_934247335.1 uncultured Clostridia bacterium
AGGAATACGACAAGCTTGCCGAAGCGTACGTCGAGCGCAGAAAGGGAGAGAAATGGTTTAATTTCTTCCATTTCATGCTTGATATTTACAACGGTCCGTGCGAGTCCAAACGTCTCGTGGGATGCGGAGCAGGTAACGACTATATCGCAGTGGCTCCCAACGGAAATATTTATCCGTGCCACCAGTTCGACGGCGACGAAAAATACGTCATCGGCAACGTTCTGGACGGAACTTTCGACACCACTATTCCGACTTATTTTGCCGAAAACAATCTTTTGAAAAAAGAAAAATGCAAAAAATGCTGGGCAAAATACTATTGCAGCGGAGGTTGCGCGGCAAACGCGATCAAGTACGGCGGCAACATAAATAAGCCGTACGAACTTAGCTGTGAGCTTATGCGCAAGCGTATCGAATGCGCTATTGCCGTCAATTGTGTTGAAAAACAGAACGAACAATAAACATTTATGCAAATTTTTTAGCGACTTATGCGTATTCGTTTGACTATTTTTACGCAATCCGCTATAATATAATCCGAGTTAATCTGGAGGACAGAATGAAGAAGACATCGTCAATAATTAAATTGATAGTGGTTGGCGTAGCTCTTGCGATCTGCATGATTTTAGCGACGTGCAGTTTCCGTATCCCGGGAACCGATTACAACTATAATTCGTTCGCAAGCGTTATCGACCTCGGTCTCGATCTGAAAGGCGGCGTTTACGCCTTGTTCGAGGCGTCGTCGGAAGACACCACTGATTTTGCGGACAAGCTTGAGGCTACCAAAAGTCGCCTTACCGAAATGCTTACTTCGCGCGGTTACACCGAAGCGGTAGTAGTTACCGAAGGCGAAAACAGAATAAGAGTTTCCATCCCGAGCAAAGACGACGCAGAGGGATTGTTTACGATTATAGGTAAACCTGCCGGAATCGAATTCGTCATCGACAGTTCCGATGGTAATGGTGACGTAGTTCTTACCGGCGACGACGTTGTGTCGGCTACCGGCGCATACGGCAACACCGGAACCACGAGCGGTACTTGCGCGTACGTTTCTCTTGAACTTACCGACGCCGGACTTGCTAAATTTGCGGAAGCCACCGGTTCCAATATCGGCAATACAATGTCGATTTATCTGGTTTACGACGGAGTGAGAGAAACCAACCCGATCACTACCGCAACCATAAATTCGCAGATCACCGGCAACCCCATTATCACGATGGGTGGAAGCGCAACCGAAGCGGACGCTAAAAATTTGGCAACCCAGATAAACAGCGGTACTTTCCAGCTTACTTTGTCGGTTGTCGATACCGGAAACGAATCGGCAACGCTCGGCGAGCAGGCTCTTAAAATGAGTATAATTGGCGGACTTATCGGTCTTCTCCTTGTATTTATTTTCCTTATAGCAAGATATCGCCTTATCGGTTTGTCGTCCGTGCTTACTTTGCTTATTTACGGCGTTCTCGACGTATTTATTCTTGCAACCTTTCCGTTCGTACAGCTTTCGTTGCCCGGCATCGCAGGCGTGCTGCTCGGTATAGGTATGGCTGTCGACGGCAACATCATTATGGCAGAGCGTATTCGCGAAGAATACAAATCTGGTAAATCGGTTCAGGCAAGTTTCCATGCCGGCATCAAGAAATCGAGAGCCGCTATTATCGACGGTAACGTCACCACTATTATCGCGGCGTTCATTCTTATTTTCGTCGGCACCGGTACCGTTTACGGCTTCGGTATTACGCTGGCTATCAGTATCGTACTTTCCGTACTGTGCTCGATGTTCGTATTCGGCTTCATTGCAAAACAGTTTGTAAATCTGTTCGGTTACGGCGATGCTCATCCCGGTGCATTGGGACTTAAACGTGCTCCCGAGGCGGCTGCGAACGAAGCCGAACAAACTACTTCGGCTTCCGTTTCCGAAATCGCAAACGAAGAGGGAGGTAATCGCTAATGAAACTTTATGAATCCGGAAAACTGAATATCGTTCAGAAGAGAAAACAAATTCTCATCGTTCCGCTTATTATTATCCTTATTGCCGCAATCTGTATGGTCGTTTTCGGTCTTACTACCGGAAGCGCAGTAAACGTTGGTACCGATTTCACCGGCGGTTACAAAATGCGCGTTAAAATCGGCGACAGACTGACCGACGAAACTTATCAGGAATATAACGACAAAATCGTTTCCATTGCAGAGAATCTTTCCGATTCGGAAGGTAACGGCTACGGAATTAAAGTTACCAAGGTCGAAAGATACGGTACCGATAACGATTCTATCGCTATTTCGTACAACCGCATCAAGGGTAAAGACGACGACTATATGCAGGATGTCGTCAATCCCGCGTTGAAAGAAGAACTCGAAAACGCGATTCTTAAAAATATTCCCGAAGTTGCGTTTTCGGATACTACCATTGTTGCTACCTACAACGACAACGTTCCCGGCGTTGACAGCGTAAAAGAAGACGCTCTCAAAGCTTTGGACGTTACCGTAACCGGCATGTCTTTGTCGGGTAAGCAGCTTACCATTACGATAGCTTCGCCCGTTGCATCCGATATGCAGGACGCTGTAAAAGAAGCTTTGGCATTGTTTGATCCGTATGCCGGAAGCGTTACTTCGTCCGGTTTCGTCAGCTCGACCGTTAGCAGCGAATTGTTGCAGCGTGCGGTTCTCGCGGTAGTTATCGCAATCGTATGTATGCTTATTTATATCTGGATCAGATTCGAGCTTCTCAGCGGTTTGGCTGCAATCATCGCATTGTTCCACGACTTGATCATGATGATGTGCGGTATGTTTATTTTCCATATCGAAATCAATCAGACCATAATTGCAGCGCTTATCACCATACTCGGTTATTCTATCAACAACACGATTATTATTTTCGACCGTGTACGTGAAAACGTTAAAAACATGCCGAGCGCAAGCAACGAAGACATAATCAACAATTCGATTTCGCATACGATTTCGAGAACGTTGTTCTCAACGCTTACCACGTTGGTAATGATACTGTTCGTTGCAATTCTCGGAGTTGCGGATATCAGAATATTTGCTCTTCCCATCATATTCGGTTTGGTTGCAGGTTTCTATTCCGCTACGTGTATTGCTCCGTCTATCTGGGCTTGGCTTAGCGATAGATTTGACGTTAAGCACAAAAAGAATACCCCCAAAGCGTAGTCTTGAACAAAACGTAAAAATAAAATAAGCCTTCAAGCGAAGGCTTATTTTTCCAATTTAACGGAGAAAACATGAACGTCTTACTTGAAAAAAGAAACGATATCTCGGTTGACATGCAGACGATAAAAGATATATCCGGTGCGATCGGCGTAAATAAAAAACTGGTCGAACTGCTTTTTTTGAGTGGAATGAAAACGGAAAAAGACGTTCACGATTTTCTTTTCCCTGACGCCGGAAATTTTTACGACCCGTTTTTGATGAAGGGTATGCGCGAGGCTGTCGACAGAATTAATGCCGCCATCGAAAACGATGAAAAAATAGTCGTGTACGGTGATTACGACGCCGACGGAATTTGCTCCAACGCCATTTTGTCGCTATATCTCAAATCGCGCGGAATGGAAGTCTTTTCGCATACTCCCAACAGAATAGGCGACGGATACGGACTTAATAACGATATTCTCGAAAAGATAATCGAAGAAATCATGCCCGATCTTATTATCACTTGCGATTGCGGAATTTCCTGCTATGACGAAGTGGAGTTCGTAAAAGATCTCGGCGTTGATATAATAGTTACCGATCACCACGAACCGGGCGAAAAAATCCCCGATTGCGTGGTCGTAAACCCAAAGCAGAGCGATTGCAAATATCCTTTCAAAGGACTTTGCGGCGCGGGAGTAGTGTTGAAACTCGTGCAGGCGCTTTCCGGATTTGAAACGATGGAAAAGTACTTGGACTTGTGTTCGGTGGCCACGATTGCCGACCTCGTTCCGCTGTTGGATGAAAATCGCCTTATAGTGCAATTGGGGCTTTCTCGTATTCCGTCAACCGAAAATATCGGGCTTAAAGCGCTGTTTGCAAGCAATAATCTTATTAAGCCGACTGCGTCCGACGTTGCATTTAAAATTTCTCCTCGTATAAACGCCGCAGGCAGAATGGGCGACGCTTATCGCGCGTTTGAACTTTTGACTACCGATAACAGAACGCGTGTTGCCGAAATTATTTCCGAACTCGAAACCGAAAACGACAGACGAAAAGAAATGTGCAACGAAATGTACTCTGAGGCGCTTGTCGATTTGCGCTACGAAGATATCGTAAACACGAGAGCGATAATTTTGTGCAATTCCTCGTGGGAAAAAGGTATAACCGGTATCCTTGCGGCTAAGTTGTGCGGAGATTTTATGCGCCCGACGTTCGTTCTTGCAAAATCGGGTGACGATTCATATAAAGGAACTTGCCGAAGCGTAGAAGGCATCAATATATTCGAGGTGCTGTCCGGGTGTTCGGATTTGCTGCTCGAATTCGGCGGACACAGCCAGGCTGCGGGTTTTTCGATATCGCCCGACAAAGTAGAGGCATTCAAGTTGCGTGTTAAAGACATTCTGTCAAAGTATGACGCAAATTTGTTTTTACCCAAATTTTTATACGACGACGAAATCGAACTAAAAGATTTAAGTTATGAATTCGTTGAATCTTTGTCGATGTTGGAGCCCACCGGAAACAGCAATCCCAAACCCACGTTTAAGATTAAAGCCGAAAAAGTTGTCGTTTCCCCGTGCAAAAACAACGCGGCGCACGTTTCTATCAATATTGCCGATTCACTGCAAGTATTTGCTTTCAATTATTCCGAATTATCGTATCAACTTATGTCTGCAAAAAGTAAGGATCTCGTAGTGGAGTTGCAACGCAATTCGTTTGGCGGAAAAGACGTAAAAGGCATACTCCGTGCGTGCAGTCCGGAAGATTTGTACGTCAGCGACGTAGTGACGAAAGCTTACAATTTAAGTCTTTCCATGTACGAAAGCGACGACAAAGCCGAGTACAAAACTTATTCGGACGTAGACGAAGTGTACAGTGATGAGTTATATGGGACGCTTGTGGTTGCGGACGATAAAGAAACGTATGAAAAATTCGTGCAAACGCATCCGATGCTTGTAAACGAGTATGCGTACGTCACCACGATAAATAATTTTTCGAGAATAATTGTTGCACCGGTTTTTGAACAGAACAAT
>CAKQJJ010000119.1 GCA_934247335.1 uncultured Clostridia bacterium
GAAAAAGCCCTTTCGTTCCAGGTCCATGACGGTTACGTACTTGCCGCAGTCGTGCAGAAGACTTGCGAGTATCGCCTTTTTTACGTCCGCGCCGTAAATTCCGGCAAGAATTATCGCGGCTTTTGCAACTCCGTAAGTGTGTTCGACGCGCGACTTTTTAACGCTATATTTTTCGTACAGGTCGCGAACGAAAAAGTACTGCTCGTACAAACGGTTGCGTTCTATAAACCCCGCAACGTTTTCCGGCACGACTTCGCGAAGTTTGCCGAACGCGTTTGCCACCGGCACCAGCGTGGACGAGCCGTCCGCCCCGATAAAATCGGCGATTTCGTAGCGGCAATCGAGGGACGAAAGCGCTTTTTCGTCGCTTTCGGTTACGGGAAAGCCGGGACGCGGAACAAAATAAACGGTGCATTCATTCAGTATTTTATCGATATTTTTCCAGCCATGCAAGCCTTCGATATTGTCGGTGCCCATGACGAGGAAAAGATTTTCGTGCGTTTTTTTAAGCTGCGACACCGTGATATAAGTGTAGCTTACGCCCTCGTTTTTAAGCTCGAAATCGGAAACTTCGACGTTTTTCATCGAAAGACAGCATTCTTTGAGAAGCGAAAGCCTGTCCTCGTCGCAAATCTTGTCCGCTCCTATTTTGAAGGGCGAGATTTTTGCCGGCATGACGATTACTTTTTCAAACCGCTCGGACAATCCTTTTATAACGCTTAAATGAGCAAGCGTTGGCGGATTGAAGCTGCCGCCGAACAGCGCCGTCGCGTTTTTTTTCGGCAAATTATTCAACGTAGTCGAATTCGATATCCATTATGCGGATAAGGTCGCCGTCCTTTACGCCCGCCTTTTTAAGCGCTTTAATCACACCGCGGTCTTTAAGCTGTTTCTGGAAATATTTGAAGCTGTCGTAATTGTCGATGACGACGTTTCTTGCCAGTTCCTCCATAAGTCCGCCGCAGATTTCAAACGCGCCGTCGTCGTCGCGCATAATGTAAAAGTCGCGGGTGGACTTGTCCTCGTACTCGAACGGCTCGAATTCCAACGGACTTACGGGCGGCAGAGTGCAGAGTTTTTCGTAAATGGTTTTAATCAGCAGTTCGACGTTTTCGCCTATTATCGAGCAGATCGGAATTCCTTTTACGCCGGTTTTCTTTTCAAAATCGGCAATTTGCTCGTCGGTTGCCATGTCGGCTTTGCTGAGCGCGACTATCTGCGGAAGCTCGCCCAGTTTTTCCGAATAACCTTTGAGTTCGGAATTTATTTTGAAGTAATCGTCGGCGGGATCTCTGCCTTCGCTGCCGCTTATATCGACGACGTGAACAATAAGGCGCGTGCGTTCGATATGGCGCAAAAAGTCGTGCCCCAGCCCCGCTCCCTCGCTTGCTCCGTCGATAAGCCCGGGGATGTCGGCGACTACGAAATTGTGGTCGTAGTACGACACCACGCCGAGATTGGGCGAAAGCGTTGTGAAGTGATAGTTGGCTATTTTGGGGCGTGCGGAAGATATTACCGACAACAGCGTGCTTTTACCCACATTGGGGTAGCCGACGAGTCCCACGTCCGCTATGGTTTTGAGTTCGAGAAGAACGCTTTTTTTCTCGGTTTTTTTGCCGCTTTGCGAAAATCCGGGAGCCTGACGGCGCGAAGATTTGAATCTTGCGTTGCCTTTGCCGCCTATTCCGCCGCGGAGAGCCACCACGCGTGCGTTTTCGTCGAACATATCGGCGATAACGCCGCCCGTTTCTTCGTCGCGGATGACCGTGCCGCGCGGCACTTTAATAATAAGGTCGGGCGCGCACTTGCCGTGGCAGAATTTGCCCGAGCCGTTGCCGCCGTCCTCGGCTTTGTAGAGTTTTGCGAAACGGAAATCGGCAAGCGAGCTCATGTTGGGATCGACGACGAAAACTACGTCGCCGCCCTTGCCGCCGTCGCCGCCGTCCGGGCCGCCGTTTGCGATGTATTTTTCGGTGTAGAACGAGGTGCATCCGTTGCCGCCGTCGCCCGCTTTAATAAATATCTTTGCGTGATCTATAAACATTATTGTTCTCCGGTTAGTTTGCTTATTATGCTTTCGGCAGCCTTTTTGCCCGCTCCCATGGCGAGTATTACCGTTGCAGCGCCGGTTACGGCGTCGCCGCCGGCATAGACGTTTTCAAGGCTGGTTTTAAGGTTTTCGTCAGTTTCGAGAGTGCCGCGTCTGCCCGTTTTCAATTCGGGACAGGAGCGTGAAATGAGCGGATTGGGCGAAGTTCCGAGCGCTATTATCGCCATATCGGCGTTTATCGTAAACTCGCGGCCGGGTTTGGGCTCGGGGCGACGTCTTCCGCTTGCGTCGGGTTCGCCAAGCTGCATTTCTATACATTCAGCGCCGACGAGATTGCCGTTTTCGTCGCCTATAAAGCGGACGGGATTGGCAAGAAGCCTGAACTTTACTCCTTCTTCTTCGGCATGGCGAATTTCTTCTCTTCTGGCGGGCATTTCTTCTCTGCCGCGCCTGTAAACTATCGTTACGCTTTCCGCGCCCATTCGCACGGCGCTTCTCGCGGCGTCCATGGCTACGTTGCCCGCGCCCACGACTATCACGTTTTTACCTCTTTGCACGGGCGTTATGCAATTTTCCTTGTACGCGCCCATGAGATTTATACGGGTGAGATACTCGTTTGCCGACAGTACGCCGTTGTAGTTTTCGCCGGGAATATTCATAAACATCGGAAGTCCTGCTCCGCTGCCTATAAACACGGCGTCGTACGAAGAGCAGAGCTCGTCGATAAATACCGTTTTGCCCACTACCTCGTTGGTTTTTACGTTTGCGCCGAGCGAAATAACGTTGTCGATTTCCTTTTTAACGAGCGACTTGGGCAGACGGAATTCGGGTATTCCGTACACGAGCACGCCGCCCGCGCGGTGCAGAGATTCGTAAATATCCACGTCGAAACCGGCTTTAAGCAGCGTTGCAGCACAGGTAAGACCCGCAGGCCCGCTACCGACTATTGCCGCTCTTTTGCCTATTTTTATCGGTTTTTCGGTTGTTTCTGCGTTATTTAAATCGTAGTCGCCCACGAAGCGTTCCACCGCGCCTATCGACACGGCGCTGCCTTTGATTCCGCGGACACATTTGCTTTCGCACTGAACTTCCTGCGGGCATACTCTGCCGCACACCGAAGGCAGAAAATTGGTGGCTTTTACTATTTTTGTAGCGCCGGCGAAATCGCCTTTTTTTACCGCAGCCATCATTTCGGGAATACGGACCGAAACGGGGCAGCCCTGCATGCACGGAGCGTTTTTGCAGCCCAGGCATCTTTCGGCTTCCGCAATTGCCGTTTGTTTGTCGAATCCGGAAGTTACTTCCGAAAAATCTTTGTTGCGTTTCTGCGGATCGCGTTCGGGAATATCGTGTCTGTCGTTCATTTTCTTATTTCTCCCGTCATACGGCAATAATGTGCTTTTTCCTGTTCTTTATACGCTCTGAGGCGCAAAATAGCGCTGTCCCAGTCCACTTCGTGTCCGTCGAATTCGGGTCCGTCCACGCACGCGTACTTCGTCTGTCCGCCCACCGTAACACGGCAGCAGCCGCACATTCCCGTGCCGTCCACCATAAGAGGATTCATGCTGACTACCGTTTTTACGCCGTATTGTTTCGTAAGCGCGCACACGGCTTTCATCATGGGAAGAGGTCCCACCGCCATTACGCAGTCGTATTTGCCCTTTTCCAGCCCTTCTTTGAGCGCGTCGGTAACAAGACCTTTGATCCCTTTGCTTCCGTCGTCGGTTGCGATAATCAGATTGTCGCAATTCGCGCGGAATTCGCTTTCGTACATGATAAGTTCGCTCGTTCTCGTTCCGAGTATCACGTCGCAGTTTTTATTTTCGGAGTGCAGTTTTTTTGCCTGCGGGAAAATAACGGCGCTGCCTATTCCGCCGCCCACGAGCGCAACGCTTTTATAGGCGGATAAATCGGTGGGCAGTCCGAGCGGTCCGACGAAATCGGCGATATACCCGTTTTCGGGAACGGCTGCGAGTTTTGCCGTCGAGTAGCCAACTTCCTGCACGAGTATGGTTACGGTTCCTTTCTGCTTATCGAAATCGCAGATAGTAAACGGAATGCGCTCGCCTTCGTCGTCCACGCGGAGAATGATAAACTGACCGGGATGCGCGTGACGAGCGACGTCCGGCGCTTCTACTTCGTATCGGTTGACGTTGGGAGCCAACTTGTTTTTGCTTAATATTTTATACATAAGACGTCCTTTTTCGGTTTAACCGTTTTCACGAATGAAAATCGGGATTTACGCAATACTCTTTTACCGCGCATTTATCGCATTCGGGGCGGCGCGATTTACAGGTGTATCTTCCGTGAAAAATGAGCAGGTGATGCGCCCTCGTGTAGTATTTTTCGGGGATGACGGCGCGAAGGTCCTTTTCCACCGCTTCGGGCGTTTTTCCGTCGCTTAGTCCCAGGCGGTGCGCCAGGCGGAACACGTGCGTGTCCACGGGCATGGCTTGTCCTTTAAAGCCCACCGCGAAAACCACGTTTGCGGTTTTTCTGCCAACGCCTGCAAGAGTGGTAAGTTGGTCTATCGTTCCGGGGACCGTGCCGCCGAACTTTTCCACGACGTCGCGGGCGGCAAGCTTGATGTTTTTTGCCTTGTTGTGGTAAAATCCGCAGCTGTAAATAAGTTTTTCCAGCTCTTCGAGCGGAATATCGACGAAATCCTGCGGCGTGGACGCTCGTTCAAAATGTTTTGGCGTAACCTGATTTACGCGCTTGTCCGTGCATTGCGCCGACAGAATAACGGCAACCAGCAACTGCCAGTTTGAGCCGTAATCGAGCTCGCAATGAGCGTCGGGATAGCACGCATCCAATTTATCCAGAAGTGTTTCTACGTCACGCATATATACCTCGCCGCATATATTTTATCATATTTGCGGCGAAAGGTAAAGCGTTTTGTCGGTTTTTTGCGTGAGATAGGGCAAATACGGGCTTATTTTCAGCCGATTACGCGGCGAACCGAGCTGCCCTCGCCGGTGCGGGTTATTTCGTACGCGCCGAGAAAAGTGCGGTAATCGGACGGCGAAAACAATTTTACCGCGTAGGGATAATTGCCGGGCGTCAGGCGAACCGACAATCCGCAGCCGAGCGTTATTATTCTCGGCGTG
>CAKQJJ010000120.1 GCA_934247335.1 uncultured Clostridia bacterium
AGTCCGTTTTCGCCGCGAATGGCACACTCGCCCGTAACGTCGAAAATCACGCTGTAATTATTGTCTTTCCGCGAATAACTGCGGTTTTTCGTAAATATGCTGCCGTTTACCGTAACGTTATTCAGCAGAAAGGTAAGATCCGAAGTTCTGTCTTCTATTTCCGCCAGAATACCGAAAACCGAATCCGTATCGTTGCCGATGATTACCCTGCGTATTTCGGGCGCAATCGTGCCGTGAAAATTGCTTTTATCGGTGAGATCGAGAATTTCGTCCGAAGCAAAATTTTTATTTTTGGAAACGAAGGCGATATTCGATTTTTCGGACTGCAAGTCTTTGTTTTTGGCAACGATATAATACTCGTCGTCACCGCTCGTTTCCTGGGCGAAATAAAAAGTTTTCGCTGTGGTTTCGAGATAAACGCCGTTTTTGTAGACGTCGTACTCGTCGGCGTTTTTAGCCTCGTCCCACGAGAGATAATTTCCAAGAGAAATAACGTACGGAGCCAATATTTTGGTTTCGGTTTGCGGAGGTTTTTTGTTATTATTCGTGTTTCCGCAACCGCCTGAAATCATCGTCAGACACAGTATAACACTCAAAAACAACGCCGTTTTTACATTTTTTCTCATAACGCCCTCCGTATAATCCCGCACTGGACCACAACACGATATCGTTTATTTGTTCGCGCATTTAATTTACCGCTATTATAGCATAAAAATATCAATAAATCAATATGCGGCGGCGCATAACTACGACATTTTTGTAAAAAGTTCGGTTTTTGCTTTACCACCCGTCAAAACGATATAAAAAAAATCCTCCCGCGATTACGACGGAAGAATTTTTATAACTATTTTTCGGGGAAGTCGATTTATTTTTTATTGAAATACTCTATAAGCGGCGACTTTAATATTCCGGTTTCTTTAAGCTGATATTCGTACGCCCATTCCACGCCGTGCGTGTACCAATATCCCGGTCCGATCCACGGAATTTCAAGGCAGGCGTGCAATCCGCCGAAAGAGTTGACACGCGAGACGTGTGCGGTTAACGCAAGTTCGTGCTTGCCCGCCGTAAGGTTTTTAAGCTCTATCGAGTACGGACACCAGGCAATTGTTCCGGCGTCTTTTCCGTCGATTTTCGCGGTTACGACGGCGGCGTTAAACAGCGTGGCAAACACTTTAACGTCGCAATCTTTTTCGCAGTTAAGCGGAATTTTGTACGTAAAGTCGGCGCCGTAGAACGGGAAGCCCTGCCTCGTCAGATCGCCGAACGCAACCGTTTTGGGCTTAGCGATGATTTCGGCGCGATCGCCCTGCGTTTTTACGCCGAATTCGCCCAGAACGAACATGTTTTCAAGGCTGGTGCGCTTGCCGAACGGCACGAGAGTTACAATTTCGTTTTCGCCCTTTTTAAGTCTGCCGAGCGGCATCGTGTAAATGCGCTTGTCGGTAAAGTAGCCGTCGTAGTTTACGGGAACTTCTTCGCCGTTTAACCAGACTTTTTCAACGCCTTCGGCGGCAAGCTTTACGAGCGGACAAACACTACTTGTAAACTTAAAGCGCAGGTAAACTTTCTTTTCGGGTTTTACTTCGCCGATGACCCACGGCTGAACGTCGCATCCGTCCGCCTTCGGGTAGCCGTACTTGCGACGAAGCGCAAGGTCAACGCGCAGCATTTCCTCGCGCGGCATGTATTCCTTGCCGTCCGCGGACCACTCGGGCATGTCCAGAACCATGACGTTTTTCTCGCCGTTTTTATATTCGACGAACGTGCGTATTTCCTCGGTTTTGTCCGGCTTTACGCTTTCGGCGGCGACGAACGAGCATTCGTCCTTGCCGTTTTCGAGCTTTAAGAGCAGGCTGTCGAAACGGTAAAATTCTTTAATTACCACCGTATTGCCGTTTTCGTAATAAAAATTGGCGGGTTCGATTTTTCCCGTAATCGTGTCGTAAATTATCGGCGTTTTAATCCCTTTAAGCGTTATTCTAAGCGTTTTGCCGTCGTTGTGACCTTGTTTGCGATTGTCCGCAAGAACCTTCCTGCCGCGAGCGATAAACAACCATTCGGCATTGCCGTCCTTTCTCTTTCTGTAAATATATTCGTCGGTGGGAACTCCGCCGTTATCGGTAATTTTAACGTCGCGAACGTCGTCAAGCACGCTAAGAAGCGGCTGTTTGGCAAATTCGCAATGCTCGGCAATCGAATACAGCTTGTCGACCGCGTCCGACTTTTTGCCGTCCGCAAACCGAGGTTTATTGCCCATAAAAATTACTTTTCCGCCGTTTTCCGCAAATTTTTGAAGCGCGTTTATCGTGGTCGAGCGCAGCGTGTCCGCGCCTGCCACAACCACCGCCGAATACGACATTTTGCCCACTTTAAGCACGGGTTTGTCGCTTTCTTCGTACAAATCGGGCAGAAGCGATTCGCTGACGTAATCGAAATCTATCGTGCCGAACAACAGCCAGTTTATTACGTTGTCGAAATCGGCTTGCAGTTGCGCGCGTTTTGCCGCCGTGGTCTGATTGGGTCCGTACGCCATCCAATAGCTTTCGACGGGGTGAATTACCGCCACTTTGACGTCCGCAACTCCGCGCGTCATAGCGGTATTCACGCGGGCAAAGTGATTTTCGACGTACGGATAGTTTTTGTACCATTCCGACTGATAGGATATGCTTGCGGGATAATCTCTCTTTGCCGAGCCGCGCATGCTTACCCACGAAAGATGCGGAACGCGCACCGTAACGCCGAGCGCCGCCTGCCAGTCGCCCTGAGATTTATGCCCCTTAAAGTCGAAATCCCAGCCGGTAACGCCGTAAAGCTCGCTCATCATGCCTTCTCTTCCAAACTGATTGACGGCGGACTGGCACTGCTTTGCGGTGGTGTATTCGTATTTGTCGCACAACATATCTATGCCGGGGATATCGAAGCCGCGATAAGCGCGCATGGTTTCACCCAGAAACTCGGTTTGCGATTCAAGCGTGGGTTCGTGCATCATATGCCCCGTCAGCGCGATATTATGCTCGTCGCACCACGCGCCAATCTGATCGGAAAACTCGCGCGTGAAAAGTTCGCACACGAAGTCGTGGAAATAGTAGCGGACGGTTGCAGGCTCGCACTTTTTATCCCAGATGATCTCGGGGAAGCGATCGAGAATATCGAAGCCGTACTTTTCGCGGAACTTCTGCGGCAGCGCGGGCGTCCACTGGCACGTAACGTCTTCTTGCGAGAACGCGAAAGAGAGCGTCGAACATTTGCTTAGCTGCGGCTCGTCGGTGAAAATCGACGGCACGGATTTGCCGAATTTGTCGCCCAGTTCTTTATAGTATTTTTCGTGAGTGACTTTTATAAACTGCGCCACGGCTTCGGGATTCATGGTGTCTATATAGCTTTCGCCGTTGTACCAGCCGCTGCCGGCGGAAGTGACCATAACGGCGTAACGTTTTTCGCCCTTTGCTTCCTCTCCCGCATTTATGCGTTTGTAGGACGACAAATAGCCGTCTTTATCCAGGCAAACGTCGTAGGTTGCCAACAAAACGGGATGAATATAGCCCGATTTGTTTTCGCCTTTTTCGCTTACATTGCCTTCTTTATCCGGAACCAGTCCGAATTTTTGCAAATCGGCGGTAAAGACGAGCGTGCGCTGGCGATATTCGTGATTTTTGGTTACCATACCGCCCGCTGCTCCCGACGGCCAGCGATCCTCGTCGTAGAGGTAGGCGCGCATTTTTTCCTTTTCGGCTTTATCGGCGCACGACTTCACCAGATCCATAAACTCGTCGCCGAGATAGGGCGTTGCCATACCGCAACGAACGTGCATGTGAAAGCCGCCGAAGCCCATTTTTTTGAGTTGTTCTATCTGCCACAGCAGGTCGTCCTTGTCAAGATTGTCGTTCCATGCCCAGAAAGGCGTTCCGCGGTACTCCGAGGTCGGATTTTCAAACAATTTGTCCGACAACTGCTTTTTGCCGTTTTTTTCGTAAAACATCGTTATTCTCCTTTTTGCGGAATTTCCGTTTTCACCATTATACACCTTGCGGCGCGGCATTTCAATCGGGATTTCATGCTTTTAAGTGGGGTTTTAATACCTCTTACGCTTTTTTGTAGTAAATGCGGAACACAAGCTCGGTTTCGGGCACGTTTACGCCGGACAGGACGTTATTAGGATTTTCTTCGTCGAATACGTAGCCTTCGATTTCCGGCGGAATAAGGCTTACCTCGCAGTTTACCGGCTGTTCGACGTATTCGGTTTTATCGGGAAGCGAAGCAAACGTTCCGTCGTCGTTTTCAAGATAGGTTTCCACGCGGCATCTGCCGGCAGACTTGCTTATCTCGTATTTCACGTAAAAATTTCTGTCGCCCGTCGCGGTGACAGGAAAGCTTACTCTTTCGCCCTCTTCGTCCGTCCACACGACGTCGTAGCCGGCTTTTTCTTCGCAATCGGGAGCCGACACGCGCTCGCCTCTTTTAATCGTGACGCAGGAAATAACCGCGCCGCGTTCGTCGTAAAATCCGAACGAGTACGACGGACGAACGTCCTTTTCCGCGCAACCGGCGAAAAGCGTAAAAATCATTGCGATAACCGCTATCGACGCGGCAAATTTCAATCTCTTCATTCGTGTTCTCCCGTGAAGTAAAATGCTTGCGGCAAGGCGGTACGACCGTCTGCCTCGTATACGATATATTATAATGCCTTGCGCCCGTTTTGTCAATACGCAAAACGCCGATTGTATTATTTTTGCGGGGCGCTGCGATTTTGCCGCGCCGAAATGTGTTGACCGCAGGCAAAATTTATGCTACAATGACCGATATGGACAGATATTATTCTTTCAATAATTACGCGCGCGAAAAATTCGGGTGCAAGACTTACAAACTGGCGCTTTCGGGCGGCATGACCTGCCCCAACCGCGACGGTACGCTGGGTACGAGAGGCTGTATTTTTTGCAGCGAAGGCGGCAGCGGAGATTTTGCTCAGCCGCTTTGCGCCTCGGTAGCCGAGCAAATCGAACGCGCGAAAAGCAAAGTAGCCGGAAAAATCGGCGAAAACGCGAAATTCATCGCCTATTTTCAAAGTTATACCAACACGTACGCGCCGCTCGGAAAACTGAAAACGCTGTTTTCGGCTGCCATTGAACCGGAT
>CAKQJJ010000121.1 GCA_934247335.1 uncultured Clostridia bacterium
ATGAATATGTCGCTCCCTCGTACGACGTTCGCGAAAGAAAAGTCGTCTGCGATAAACACGAAAAGGAAAACCACAAATCGCCCGAACAAAAAGGTCAGGTAAAACGGGAAAGAAAAGAAAAAGCACAAAGATTTCTTAAAGGCGCGTCGATGGTAATTCGCTACGTCACCGTTCCGCCGGTCATGGCTGCCGCGCTTATTCTTATAACGTATTTTTCAAATAAAGCGTTCGTGGGAAGCGTTTGGGATTTAGTTGCGGCGCTCGGTTTTCTTTGCGTCATGCCGGTGCTTTCCTACCCCGTTCACGCAATAATTCCGCCGCTTAAAAGACGCGGCAGAAAATGCCAGCGCAACCTTGCCATTATATTTTCGGTAACCGGATACGCGTGCGGACTTGTTCACGCGTTCGCTTTTCACGCGGCGCCGCAGCTTTCGGCTTTATACCTGACTTACGCAATATCCGGATCGCTGATCGCGGTATGCACGTTCATATTCAAGTTCAAGGCAAGCGGGCACGCCAGCGGCGTTGCCGGTCCCGTTGCGGCGCTCACGCTTATGATAAGCCCGTACTACGCGTTCGGAATTATTCTGCTTGTCGCATGTGCGCTGTCCAGCATATACGTAAAACGCCACACCGTCGCCGAATTTATTGCGGGCGCCGCCTTTACTGTCGCAGCCCTCGTCCTTTCCATGGCGATTACGGGCGTGCTGTAATACGACTAAAAAAGATAATACATCTACGACATAGCAAAAACGGAAGCTCGCGTACCCTGGCAAACTTCCGTTTTTTTGTCATTCATTAAACGTAATGTCGTTTTATTTTGGGAATGGTTTTACTCTTCCTGCAAGAATTCTTTTTCCGCCGTTTTCAGAACGTCGTTATAATCGCCGACTAATACTTTTTGCCATTCGTCTTCGGTTCCGTAATACTGCACGGTTTCTATCGAATTGCAGCCGTCAAAGGAACCTATTCCGATCCACTGTACCGAAGAATACATGACTACTTTCTTTATTTTATCGCATCCGGCAAACGCATACTGGTGTATGTGGTCGACGTCTTTCGGGACGTAAATTACGGTTGCGACGTTGGCTCCGAAATATAAATCGTGAGCGTAATACGCGGGATTTGCCTCTTTGTCCGAAAAGATTATGTTAAACCATTTCGTCATATAATAGGAGTAAACTTTTGTCAGTCCGGTGCATTTTGAAAAGGCTTTTTTACCGATACTGACGACGTTTTTGCCCATATTAAACACGGACAGCGCCGTACATTCTTCAAACGCGTGGCTGCCTATTTCTTCGGTTTTGTCCGAAACTGTTACTTCTTCTATAAAATCGAGTCCGAAAAACGCATAATTGAATATATCGCAATCGCGTTCGCGGAATTGCTCGGGCAACACAAGATTTGCATCACGCCCCAGATAATCCGCTATATAACATTTGTCGCCGAGGACGTAAAACAAATAGTCGCCGCTTTTAGTTATCGCGCTTGCTTCCGTCGTTTTGATATCCAACGTATTGTACGCTACTCCTCCGTTATCTGAGCCGTATGGAGTTAAAACGATGTTGCTGTTATTTATAATTTCGGACAACTTCGGGCAATCGGAAAACGCGTCGTCGTAAATTTTTGCCACGTTTTTGCCTATCGTCAAACCGAGAAGACGCGTACATCCGGCAAAAGCAAAACTCTTTATTTCCGTTACTCCGTCCGAAATTTCGACTACGGCTATATTTTTATCTTTTATGAAAGCGTATGCGTTGATTACGTAGTCTTGACCGGCGTAACTTTCGGGCAATTTCAATATATTGTCGGTGCCGGCGTAATCCACGAGATAGTTTTTTCCATCGGCTGACAAAAACGAAAAATCTCCCACCGATACGATATCGCTAATACCGCTCGTTTTGATTTTAAGCAGATTATCTTCTATGTTTCCGTATTCGTTACCGCCAACTTTGATGGGAAGAGCGCTTTTATTTATCACTTCCACCAGCTTTTCACAGCCTAAAAATGCGAAATAGTCTATTTTGGTTACGCCGGCTGGAATCGTGACACTCTGCAAAGACGAACATTCCATAAAAACCTGACTGTTTATTGCAGTAAGATCGGGAGAGAGATCGATTTTACGCAGACTTTTGCATCTTACGAAAGCGCACGATTCGATTTCGGTTACGCTGTCGGGAATAATTATTTTCTGCAACGACGTACACTCGTAAAACATGGAACTTTTTACGGTTCTTAATCCGTCCGGCAACGTAAAACTCTGAAGCGAAGTGCAGCAACCGAAAGCAGAGTCACCTATCTCGGTTACGCCGACTGGAATAGTTATATTTTGCAACGACGTACAGCTGCCGAATGCGCCGCTTCCTATTTTCGTTATACCGGGATGAAGAGAAATATTTATTAGCGCCGCACAAGAATTAAATGCGCCGTTGCCTATCTCGGTTACGTCACTGGGTACGACAAACGTTTTATCGGTTTTGCCCGCAACGTAACGCAACAACGTTTTGCCGCTTTTTGTATACAAATTCCCGTCAACGCTCTTATAACAAGCGTTTTTATCGTCAACGGATATCTCTTTCAGGTTCCTGCAATATGAAAAAACTTCGTTGCCTATCGATATTACCGAAGAAGGAATGTGTACCGATTCTATTCTATCGCAAGAAAAAAACGCACTATTGCCTATCATTCTCACTCCGCCACGAATATCAACGAGTGAAAGTCCCGAATTATTGAATGTAAAAGACGGAATGGCTTTCACTTTTTCCGGAATGACGATTTCGCTTAGCGACACACAATTTTCAAACGCGCAGTTTCCTATGCTATTGACGCCTGCGGGAAGATTTATACAAGCCAATTGCCGACAATTACGAAAAGCGTTTTCGTATATAAAAACGGTATCCGGATGTACTTTGCACGACGAAATATCCGTATTTACGGCTTTAACCAGAATCATGTACGGATTCGCTTCGTTTCCGACATAATTTGCATTATCGTACCTGTTGAAACTCACAAATCCCGAGCCGTTGGAAACCATATCTGCGGCAAGCAATTTAACGTCCGGATGCACATTGGCTTTTTCGATACTCGATCTCAATTCGAGAAGCACCATGTACGGATTTGCTTTATTTCCGAGATAGTACAAAAATCCGCCGTATTGGTTCAGGTTTATACCACGACTTCCGTCAAAGGCAAGACGGCTTATCGACACGAGGCTTTCGGGCAACGAAACGTATGCAAGATTGTTACAGGAGCCGAATGCGTAATTGCCGATAATCTCCACTCCTTCCGGGATGAATACATTTTTAAGATTCCAGCAACCGTAAAACGCGTATGATTCTATTTCCGCTACGGAGTCGGCAATATCGACGGATAAAATATTGGTTTCGCTGAAAGCGCTCGAACCGATGCCCACAACCTTTTTCCCGTCGTGCGTCGCAGGAATTATCACGTGCTGCGGCAGTGTGCTTTCAATGCTGGCAACAACACAAGAGTCGTTGCCGGGTCCGTCCGCAAATATAAGTTCCTTGGTGGAAATATCCTGCTCGCATATGGTGCATTTTCCGTTGTAATTAACATGATCTATAATCTCGGTTTCACGCTGAGGCTTAATGACGTTACCGCAACGAGCACAGTGCGTTCCCTCGGTTTTTCCGGGCTTTACGCACGTAGCGGGCTCGGCTTCGTCTACGACCGGATCGTGTCCGAGAGCCTCAATATATTCGCCTTCAAAAACTATTTCTCCGCAACGGGCGCACGCCGTCCCTACGCCGTGACCGCCGATCGTACATGTGGGTTCCTGTGCGGGCAAAACTATTTCGTCGTGACCGAGCGGCTCGATAAGCTCGCCTTCGACAAGCACCGCACCGCAGCGCTCGCACCACAGCGATTCGCTTAGCCCAGCTCCAGTACACGTAGGCTCGATTTTTTCATGTCCGACCTGCAAATGTCCCTGCGCCGGTATAATCTCGAACTCGGTTTCGCCGCATTCGGTACATACTCTTTCCATTTCGCCCTCTGCTTCGCATTCGGCTTCGCGCACGACTTCCCAGTCGCTCCAAACGTGCGATTTGCCGCCCGTTACGGTACAGCCGGCTATCAGACTTGCGGCGACGATAGCCGCGGCGACGACCAAAGCCGTCAGAAGCGATTTCAACGATTTTTTCATAAAATTTCCTCTCCGATATATTTTTTGCCGCATTTAAAACGCTTTAATATTATAGTACTTTATGATAATAATGTCAATTGAAATATAAATCACACTCTGCATATATTAAAAAAGACTTAGCGGTATTAAACCGTTAAGCCTTTTGTTTTATTGATTTTATCGTTTTGCGATTATCTTGCAACTACCGCGGCAAGGTCGTACAGTTCCTTATTGAACGTACGCTTCATGTTTACGCCCTCGATTATGTCGATATCGTAAATCTTGTTGTTTTTGATACCGATGATGCGGTTGCCGATGCCGTTTTTAAGCAGATTTACGGCATACGCGCCCATAGTGGTGCCGAGATAGCGGTCTTCCGCAGTAGGCGAGCCGCCGCGCTGCAAATGTCCGAGCACCGACGACTTGATGTCGAGATCGGGGAAATGCGCTTTAAGCAGTTTTTCGTAATCTTCCGCATGACCTGCGCCTTCTGCAAGCACGACTATTCCGCTTCTCTTTCCGCTTGCGCGATATTCGCCCAGCTTGTAAACCACTTCGTCGTCCGTCATGGGAATTTCGGGAACGATGATGACTTCCGCTCCGCCGCCTATTCCGGAATAGAGCGCGAGGTCGCCGCAACGGCGTCCCATAACTTCGACTATCGAAATACGCTCGTGCGAGGACATCGTGTCGCGGATGTTGTTGATTGCGTGCAGAATGGTGTTGCAAGCCGTATCGAAACCGAGCGTAAAGTCGGTGTACGGCAAGTCGTTGTCTATCGTTCAGGGAATACCTACGGTGGGGACGCCCTGTTCGCTGAGCACTTTTGCGCCCATAAACGAGCCGTCGCCGCCGATGACGATAAGTCCTTCTATTCCCGCTTTTCTCAGATTTTTAATGCCCTGCTGCTGACCTTCCTTGGTCTTGAACTCGGGGCAACGCGCGGTGAGCAGGATGGTACCTCCGCGCTGAATAATAT
>CAKQJJ010000122.1 GCA_934247335.1 uncultured Clostridia bacterium
GAGAAAAGGTTTGGTCCTCTTTGAGTTCGAGAGTCAGATCGCCCTGTTTATACTTGCCGACAACCCAGCTTTTAAAGGTTTCGTCACCGCCGATTGCGTAGTCGCGATCCTTGATCTTGACGGCGCGCTCGAACGAGCCGTATCCGTCGACGTCCATGTCGAGATACGCCTCCGGAACGTACAAGCCGTAAAGCGATTTGAACCTGTCGAGGTCCTCCTGCGTTATCGTACCCTGATTGAGCTGAGCGGAATATTTTTGATCGACGTAGTCGCTTGGCATAAGACGAACCAACGTGTAGATTATTACCGACACGCCCAACAGGATGACTATTGAGATTGCTATTCTTTTTACGATATATTTAAACATTTGCTCTCATCCGTTAGCAAAAACCGCGGAAAAAGCGAACTTTTTACTTGGTTTTTTAAGTCGCATAAACCCCATACGCGGCTTTTTGGGAGCCGCGTACGGAGTTTAGCAGAAAGTTTCGTTACTTATGCGATTACCAGCGATACCTGATAGAGTTTGCTGGTCATTCCCTGATAAGGAGTACGATCTGCCTTGGGAATAAAGGTATTTACGTCAATCTTGTTGGAGTTGCATGCAAACAAGTCGTCACGCTGATAGGTGGGCAGTTCGACTGCAAGTTCCATAACCTTGTCGAGAGCCAGCGAATACAGATTTGCTCTGGTCGTCTGGTTGTCGGTTTCTCTTGCCTGTTCGATAAGCTCGCTGAGTTCGTTTACGATAGCGTTTTCGGTGTCGTACTTGCCGCCGGCGTTCTGCTTAATCTGCTTGTAGCCCCAGTTGAGGGTGGAAGTTGCGGTGGAATCTCTGTGATAGACCTGATACATATCGGGGTCGATGGTGGAGCTCCATGCAGCTGCCCAGACAGTGAGGTCGCCGCTTGCGAGTTTACGGAGTGCGTTGGAGTCGGTAGTAGTGTTGATATTGAAGCCGCACTTATTGAGGAACAGACCTGCTTTGTACAGAGCCATCCATGCGGGATGATCCTGCTGTTCGCCTGCGATGGTGAACGTATATTTCAGCTTGTTGCTGCCGCTTACGTAAACGCCGTCGCTGCCCTTGGTGTAGCCTGCGCCTTCGATAAGCGAAGTGATGAATTCGATCTGTTCGGCTTCGGTGAACTTTTCGCCTGCCTTTTTACCCTTTTCGCGAACGAATTCGGCGTATGCGGGGTTGACTACCGCGAGGTTTTCGGGGATTTCACCGCCTATGTAAGGATAGTAAGCGGTTGCGTTCTTGGGATATGCCCAGTTTGCTTTGGACATAGCGCGGTAGATGGGTTCCGCGGTGGTGCCGTAGTACGCGATACACTCGTGAGTGTCGATTGCGTGCATGATGGCCTGACGAACCGCGAGAGTGGGAACCTTACCGGCGTTGATACCGATGTATCCGTAACCGGAAGTCATGTAGTGGTCGGAATAGATACCTTCGTCTGCCTTTCCTTCGAGTTCGGTTACGGTTTCGGTCTTAGCGTTAGGCTCGACGAAATCGATACCGCCGGAGTACAGGGAGGACAGCATTGCGGAAGAACCGATAACCTGATATCTTACCTTCTTGATCTTTGCCGGTCCCATTACGAAGTAGGGGTTTCTTTCAAAATAAATGATATTCTGGTCGCAGAACGTGCCGACGGTGATTTTGCTTGCGTCGATTCCGCCTGCGGAAGTACTTGCAGCATACATACCTGCGCCTACGGGCACGCCGACTTTGCTAGGAGCCTTTACTACGTCGTTCATGAAGTCTGCGCTGGAATATTCGACGCCGAAGTTGGATTCGTAGTCGAATTTAGCGATGTGAGCGGCGTCGGAATAGTAGTACATGGGCGCGATGCCGAGCGAGAAGTTCCATACAGCCTTGGGGTCAACCTTGTTGATGGTGATGGAAAGCACTTCGTTGAAGCCGTCTTTGACGTGCGTTTTCGCTTCGTCTTCGTACTGCGGGGGCTGATAGGTCTTGCCGCTGGGAAGGGTAACTTCCTGAGTTCTGTTTGCGAATTTGATACCGGAAATGTTGTTGTACTTTCTGTCTTTATCCTTGAAGTAGTCCTGCATTTCCTGATTGGTGATGCTGTCGAACAGCTCGGTAGCGGTACCCCAGTACTGCACGATTTCGGCAATATCGTTGGGGACTTTGCTTTCGTAAACGGTGTCGATAGCTTTCGTTTCGGTCCAGTTTTTAAGTTCGGCGGGATCGAGCGTGAGAGCGCTTTCCATCTTGCCTTCCTTTTTGTTCCACTTCAGATAGTTTTCGTTGTAGAGGAACATTTCGACGTCGGTGGTGATGACGTTTTTATGCTCGACGTCCTTGCCGTCTTCTTCGGAAATGAATACGAGGTCGGCATAGGAATCCTTAGCGTTGGTGAAGTCTTTCTGAAGTTCTGCTTTGAACAGGGGCAGAGCGGCGTCGTAATCCTTTACGAGGTTTTTATAAGCGTCGCCGGAATTTGCGTCCATATATTCCTGAAGTTTTGTGCGGAAAGAAGTTTCGTCGAGATTTTCGCCCTTGTTGTCGTCGAGAATCTCGGTTGCGACTTCCGCAAGAGTGCCGATACGATCGGAAGCTTTCTGCTCGAACTGAGCCTTGAAGCTGTCCTGTTCTGCCTCGTTGTCTTCCTGGGTGCGGTACTGTTTAAGACCGACGATATCGGTGGAGTAAATAGTGCTGGATCCGGAATAGACGGGATCGAGATATACGTAGTAGTTGAAAAGAACGTCTTTCATGGAAAGATACGATCCGTTGGAGAAACGAATGTTGTTTTTAAGCACGAAATAATAGGTGGTGGTGTCGCTTTCGGCGTCGTATTTCGACTCGAACACTTCGGTTACCACCGCTTCGTCGGGTCCCCAGGCAACGCTACCGTTCTTATCGTTGGTGAGCATGCCTATCTGGGTCATACCTACAACCGCGCTGTCGGTTCCGCTGGTGGAGAAGAACGGGTTGAAAACCTTATCTACTTCCTGAGTGGAGAAAACGAGAGCGTCTTCTTCGTTGTTATAAGTCGTGTGAGTTTTGTTGTCGTTGTTGTTATTATTGCAATTGCAGCCCGCAATGGCAACCACTGCGAACGTCATGCAAAACGCGAGCGACAGAGAAACTAATCTTTTCAGAAACTTATTTCTTTTCATGGCTTTTATCTCCTTAATAATGGTTGGTCGTTATTAGTCCTTTATTACTTTTTATATTCCGTCTTTTCGACGGTAACTTCTACGTTTTCAACCGTAGAAGCGGTTCCCTTGGTCATGTAGAACGCGTTATTTCCGCTTATCACGTGGAAGTCGTCGGTTCCTTCGACGCCTGCCGCGTCGGCTTTAATCGAATACGTACCGCTGAACCTGACGTTTTTGACGGTGGAGTCTTCCGATTTAACCGCAATAGGCGAAATAATGATGATTGCGTTCTTTTTATTACCCGAATCGATGACGAAGTTTACGCCCTCGAAGCTTACGTTTTCGATATGAGCGCCCTTCAAGCTGTTGAACAAGCTTGCGGTGTAGCTCTGGCGGGTGTCGATGTCCTTATCCTGACCGACAACCGAACGAATTACCGTGAAGTTTTTGATAACGTGATCGTTACCGATAAACTTTCTGCTGTACAAACCGCCACCGACGTTGTTGAAGCCGTTGAACGTAGCGCCGCCGAAGTCGATATCCGCAAGCAGATAAATGTGCGAGTTCGATCTTACGGCACTTTCGAGCGAAGCTTTGTCGGTTACCATAGCGAAGAAGCCTTCGACGTATTTTACGTAAACCTTGACGTCTTTTTTGCCGTCTTCGGTTTCCGGCATGCGGAATTGGTCGTCCCAGAGATTGCCTTCCGCGTCGTAGAAGTACGGTAACGCCGTGTAGTTGCCTTCTCGTTTCTGTACGAATTTCTGAAAGTCTTTAAACTCGTCGCCGGGGCTTACATTGTAAACTCCAAGCTCCTTTTCCTCGCCCGTCACTTCGTCAACGTAACACATCGTGTAGGTATACGTGCCGTGAATTTTCCACTTGGCGTAAAGCGTGACTCCCTCGTTGGTAATCATATCGGATTCAAATTTCCACTGATCGCCGAACGTGATTTCGCCCGATTCGGACTTGCTTCCGCGGAACCAGCCCACCAGATCGTATCCGGCGCGGGTGATCTCCTTTGTAGTAAGCACCTGAGGATCGAATATGTAACTGCTTTCGCCGTCGGCAATTTCGTAGTAGTGCGTTACGGGAAGCGTACAGCTTCGGTACGTGCCGCCGTTCAGGTCGAAGATTACCGCGGTGTTCTGCTTTTTAACCGTTTCGGTATTGCAGCCGGTAAGCAAAAGCGAACAGGCTAACAGCGTAAATATGACGGCTACTGCCGTTTTTAGCGTTCTTCTTTTTTTCATTGAATTTTTCCTCGATGAAAACGACGTAATTAACTTTGTCCTGCGCGAATATTTATTCATTTTTCTGCAAAATAAAGTTATGGTTTGACGAAATTTTACTTCACGATACTTTCACTTGCGTTAAGAAAATCAAAAAGTACCGCTTTTAGCTGAAAAAACGACTTATTTTTCGTCGTTTTTCACCCTATACTTTCGTACATTTTAGTATTATACTACTATTTCGGCGATTTGTTAACTGATTTGGCGTTATCCGCCGATTGTGTATATTTGCAGTCGTTTTGCATAATTTTGCAAAAAATTCGTGATAGCGCGCATAATATGCTTTTCCTCCGCCGTTTTTATTATGCCGCTTTTTATCTATATTATTATGGAACGCAAATACCGTCCGCAAGATACAAGGAATTTAGCAGCGGAACATGCGCCCGACACGTCGTTGCGATAAGCCCTCTCCGTCACGACAAGTCGTGCCACCTCTCCCGGAGTGAGAGGCTTTAAAAAAGTTGTGATTTAAAAGCACAAAATATGTGCGAATTTGTAGGGGGGGGGTTCCCCCGCCCACATTATAATGTAGGGACAGACGTCCTCGGCTGTCCGATTGAGGTTTGAAGTAAAAGCAAGCGATAAAGCATAAATAGGATAATATCGTTTTGCCACGCACTTTTGACCTCTTTCGTAGGGCGGGGGGGCTTGCTCCCGCCGCCGTTCTTTTCGGACAGTCGAGGACGCCTGTCC
>CAKQJJ010000123.1 GCA_934247335.1 uncultured Clostridia bacterium
TCCTCGATAAGTCCTTTGGTAACCGACAAAACGGGGATATTTGCGGGGATGATCGGCAAGATATTTTCACCGAACCAATCGACGCCGAACGAGCTTACGCCGCAGATGATGAACGTAGAGCCTTCGATAGCCTGTTTTACTTCTTCTATCTGATAGTACTTGATGCCTGCGGGGAAGTCGTATTCAAACTTGGGGTGACGGTTGGTTTTGCGACAAGCGTCGATGATTTCTCTGTCCAGCGGAGTGCCCACGAGGCGCACTTCGTGTCCGTTTTCGCGAGCGGGGAATGCAAGCGCGGAGCCCATCATTCCCGAGCCTATAATAGTAACGATACTCATAATATAATTAACTCCTTATGGATTTATTTTTCAGTTTTTTTCGTAATACGAATTTTCGAGGAATTTTTGTACCATTCCTGCGATTTTTTTGTAACCTGCGTCGTTGGGATGCAGTCCGTCTACCGTCCAGGTGTTGCGGTTTATTTCGTTTTCTGGACAAATTCCGCCGATTGCGTACAGGTCGAGCACGGGCAGCGAATATTTTTCCGCAGTTTCTTTTATCGCGTCGACGTAGCCTTTAAGCGTGAGCGAGGGTTTTTTGTAGCCGTCGCCGGTGTTTCTGGTTTCGTTTATGCGATGAAGCGGGGTCATTACGAAAATGAACGCCTTGGGATAGGTTTCGATGAGATAGGTGTACATATGATTGAGCGCGCCGTAGAAGGTATCCACGGTGGTATCGTCTATGCCGCCCACGGGCGCGTCGCCGTGACCGTAGTCGTTGGTGCCGCCGAAAACGCCTATAATATCGGCGTCTTTATCCATTTCGAGCATACGTTCGTTGAAATCGTGATCCCAGCGTTCGTTTGCCGATACCGACTGCTGACGGGCGATACGCGTTCCGCCCACTCCGTAGCCGCGAGCGATTATGCCGGTTTTTTGTTCAAGCACTTTCCACCATACTTTGTCGATAGAAGAAGCGCCCACGCCTTCGGTTATGCTGTCGCCGAGAAAGTTGGCTTTCAAGCCTTTGAGTTCCATATATTTATTCTCCTTGCGCGTCGCTGTCGGCGTGCTTTTTTATCTGAGCCACAAGCCAGTCTTCGTTGTTGAGCTTGGGATTTATAACGCACTCTCTCCACAGACTTTCGAGAAGAGCGCCTATTTTTATCGGCTGAATGCCTTCGAGTATCATGCGGCTGCCGCTTACCACGAGGTCGGTTACTTTCAGCGGAGCGCCTTCCTCTATCAGCTGACGTTTGACTTTAAGCAATCTATGTTCGGGATTTTCGGTGATAAGCCCGGTTGCCAGCCTGTCGGCGTTTATGAGTTCGACCAGTTTGTCGATCATATCGAAGTTTTTGGCAACGAACAGGCGCACTTTCGCGTCCTTGGTTTTGCCGTCGCGGTCGTACATGTGGTTGGCGCAAAGCCATGCAACTTCGTCTATCACGGCGTTGGGGAAGCGCAGCCCGTATTCGCCGAACGTGTAGCGGACGATATTTTCGGAAACCTTTTCGTGACCGTGCATATTGCCGAATTTTTTGACGCAGTACGGCTTTCCTATGTCGTGCATGAGCGCGGCAAGGCGTATGTCGGGCGGAGCGAAACGAACGCACTGGAAGGTGTGTTCCAGAACGTCGTACTTGTGATACTCGGGATTTTGTTCCAGACCGGCTTCGTCTTCGAGCTGCGGCACGAGATATTTGAGCGCGCCTATCTGATTGAGCAGTCGAAGCGCGCGGTATTGTGCGTTTGCGATATTGTTTTTCGTGTCGGCTTGCAGAATTTTAACGAGCTCTTCGCGCTTTCTTTCGGCGGAGATATCTTTCAAAAGTTCGACGTTGGCTTTTGCAGCCTTTGCCGTTTCGGAATCTATCTTAAAGCCCAATTCGCACGCAAGGCGAACCATGCGAAGAACTCTCAGTCCGTCGCTTGCGAAAATACGTTTGGGGTCGTGCGCGCGCAAAAGTTTGTGTTCGATGTCGGCAATGCCGCCGAGAGGATCGATTATTTTGTCGTTTTTTATATCGTAATAAATGGAGTTACAGGTAAAGTCACGGCGAACGGCGTCCTTATTTATGTCGGTGGTGAACATTACCGATATTGGCGAATGTCCGCCTCCCTCGGCGTATTTTTCCACGCGAAAAGGAGTATACTCGAATTTATCTTCGTTATACTTGATGACCACCGTTCCGAGCTTGTAGTTTATAACTTCGGTACGATAACGCTTACTGAGCCCCAACGCGTCGGCAACCGCGGGACCGGCAATATCTATATCGGTTTCCCCCAACCCGGCTATTTTGTTCCGAACGTATCCGCCCACCACGTATATGGGCAGCGAAGTCATGTTGCTCAGTTTTATTAAACTGTCAGGTATATTTATTTCCACGACGATTATTTTATCATAATTATGAAAATAATGCAACAAATTTCGCGCTCTTTTCTTTTTTGACCGACAAAATAATTTTTTTCGGAAAAATGTGCGTTTTTTTGACGATTTAATACGTAAAATAATTGATTTTTGCGCGGTTTTAAGCTATAATATTGACTATGATAAACATAATCGCCAACATTCGGAGCGGCAAAGGTCTTGGTCTTAAATGCCTTAAAAAGGTTACCGCCTACTGCGCCGATCATTCAATAGATTACACTCTGTACGTCACGAACTACAAAGGTCACGCAACCGAGATTGCCCGCGACGTGACGAAAAACGGCGGCACCGTCATCGCAATGGGCGGCGACGGCACTTTTCACGACGTCCTAAACGGCATTGCCGACATAGAGCACACCACGATGGGCTTTATTCCCGCCGGCAGAGGAAACGACTTTACGAGGGCTGCGGGTTTTAATCTCGACCCGATAAAAGCGCTTAAAGACATTCTTGCGGGAAACACGAAAAAAATCGATTATATCAAAGTAAGCGATAAGCGCTGCTTGAACGTTGCGGGAACCGGGCTGGACGTAAAGGTTCTGGAACTGGCGTACGAAAAAAGCGGACTTACTTATTTGAGTTCGCTCGTGTACTGGCTTAATCATATGATTCCGTGCCACGCCAAAGTTACGTGCGACGACGGCACGACGCTTGAAGTAAACTGCATTATGGTTGGAGTTTGCAACGGCATAGCGTTTGGCGGAAACATTCGCCTCTCCCCCGTTTCGGAGATAGACGACGGATTTTTGGACGTCATCATCATGCAGATGCCCGAAAACGGCAAAATCATGAAGGTTTTGCCAAAATTCGTAAAAGGCAAGCACATGGACATGCCCATTACCACTCATATTCGTTGCAAAAAAGTGGAAATCGAAAGCGACGCCGCGGTTGAACTGGACGGCGAAATTTACAAAGATCTTCCCTTTAACTGCGAAGTCGTGGAAAAAGGTCTTACGATATTCACCCCTTCAAAATAAAAAAACGCGTCTTCTTCCCTCGTTTATACAAGCGAGGGATTTTTTTATTCCGAGGGCAATCGGATTTGCCTTAGAAAAAGCGTTAAATCCCGTAACGCGCGGCGGACTGCCGGCATATAATTTACGGAATAAGTTTTTTACGGAGGCGAAAACATGAATATTGCCGTTTTTTTCGGCGGAAGAAGCTGTGAACACAACATTAGCGTTGCAACCGGAGTACAGGCGGCGAACGTTCTTGCCGGAAACGGACATAAAGTGTACTGCGTTTACGTCAGGCGCGACGGGAAATGGAAAAGCAGCGGCTCGTTTTTCGACGTGGAAGTTTTTCGCGGCGAGCCGGGCGGCAGAAGCGTATACCTCCTTCCCGGCGACAATCGGCTGCGTTTTAAGTGGGGTTTTAAGAAGGTGCGCATCGACTGCGCGGTGTTGTGCATGCACGGCAGAAACGGCGAGGACGGAACTATTCAGGGATTACTGGAACTAAGCCGTATTCCGTACACCGGCGGCGACGTTTTCGCAAGCGCGGCGGGCATGGATAAGCAGATGATGAAAAAGCTGTTCCGCGCGGATAAAATTCCGTCGCTGAAATGCGTTACGGTAAGAAAAGGCGAAAATAACGAAAACGCGATGAAAAAGATAAATTTCGCGCTGGGCTTTCCTGTGATAGTAAAGCCGGCAAGAGCGGGCAGCAGTATCGGAATAGGCGTGGCGCACGACCGCGACGAACTGCGAGGCGCTCTCGAAAGCGCGTTTTTGTGGGACACCAAAGTCGTGGTTGAGCGAGCGATAAAAAACTTTACCGAGCTTAATTGCGCGGTTATCGGCGACGGCGTGCAAAGCGAAGCCGGGCAGGTGGAAAAGCCCACTTCCTTTTCGGAATTTCTGACCTACGACGAAAAATATCACGGGAAGGCAAAAAGCGGTTCGGGACGGGAATTCCCGGCAAATATCGACGAGGCGACTGCGGAGAGAGTGCGCTCGCTTGCCGTACGCGCGTTCGATTCGGTGGGCGCGAGCGGAATAGCGCGGGTGGATTTTCTTTTGGACAACGACACCGGGAAGCTGTACGTAAACGAAATAAACACGATTCCCGGAAGCCTTGCGCTGTACCTCTTCCCCGAAAAGAGCAAACGCGAAACGCTGTTCCTTTTAATCGATATCGCGATAAAACGGCAAAAAGAAAACGACCGTCTTTCCTACGTTTACGACGACAAGCTGCTTAAAAAGGGCTGACGCAAACGCATAAAAGACGATCGCTTGAAAAGTCGGATTTAGTAAATTTCGGGAAAGCTCGTTTTTACACCGAATAGAAGATATCGAGATTGCGTACTTCGCCGGAAGAAATGCAATCGTTGACCGAATATGCAAGCCGTTCGAGATTATTTTCGGGCGGCTTTTCTATAATTTCGCAGGTTTTTTGAGCAATAACCGCGCAGATATTTTCGATTTCGCGCTGTTTTTCTTCAAATTCGGCGGGCGCGTTGCCGGACGATATAAGATATTCGAGCGGTTTTGCGATAAGCTTGCCGAGCGCAAGTTCTTTCAGTGCTCGGAACGCCCATTTATAATACGGGCAGTATCGGTTTTCCGAAAGAAAAGCGCAGTTTATCGCGGCTTTTACGAATTCGCCGAGGGCAAGCTGAGCCGCGCCGCACTCGCCCCTTTTAACGCAACGGGCGTAGTTATAC
>CAKQJJ010000124.1 GCA_934247335.1 uncultured Clostridia bacterium
GATCGGCGAACTCGAAGTAACCGGCGAAACCGTTACCCTTACCGCAACCGCTAAGTCCGCTGCAGGTAACGTAACCACCAAAGAAATCACCATCAAGGTCGTTAAGGCATCCGCTAAGGAACTCAGCTACGACGTCGTTCTCGTCAAGAACGAAGACGCAGATCTGCGTTGCGGCGTAGGCGAAATCAACTACGGTACCCTTAAGATCGGCGATATCCCCGCAAGCGAAGTTAAAAACGTAGGCGTGGAACTCGGCATCAAGACCTCCGAAGGTATCTATCTCACTCAGTTCAGCGCTGAAATCTACTGGGCTGACAACACCAAGATCGTAAGAAACATCACCTTCATTCCTACCACCGAAGGAACTTATTATCTCGAAGTTCGCGTATTCGACGTTTACGGCAACAACTCCGTAAGAATGTATCCCATCGAAGTTGCTCCCAAAGCAGATTCCGACTCCAGACCCACCGGTCCGTCCGCAGGAACTCTGCCCACCTCCGCAAACATCTACACCACCGTCGAACTCGTAAACAGCACTTTCACTCTCAACAATTACAGCACTTACGTTAAGGCTGCAGACGAAGACGTATACCTCGCAACCGCTCACGAAATCAGCGGCGGAAGATTCAGCCTCATGGGCGAAGAATTCGTAATGATGACCGCAGGTACCTACAAAGTTACCGATAAGCCGCTCATCGTCACCACCACCGATTACACCAAAGATTATCAGAGCAGCGTTGAAGGCTACGAAGCTTGGCTCAACAGCTATGCAATCGAAAAGAAGAGCATCGTTGCAAACCAGGATACCGCAATTACTTTTGAAACCGTAGGAGCATCCGTTCCCGCATACGTTAAGGAAGTTAATTCCGAAGTTACCCTGCCCGCTATGATCGCTTACAACTCCGTTGAAAACGCAAAGAAGGAAGACATCAAAGTAGAAGTTACTCATTCTTCCGGCGTTGAAATGAAAGTTACCGAACAGGCTGACGGAACCTACACCTTCAAGCCCAACTCCAACGGTTCCTACACCGTTAAGTACACCGCTTCGGTCGGCGGCAGCAGCGACACCGTAAGCTTCACCGTTAAGGTAGGCGACATCAACGCTCCCGAATTCACCGTTACCGAACACTCCAAGACCGCTAAGGTCGGCGACAAGTTTGAATTCAACGCAATCGAGCTTGTAGATAAGTCCGAAACCGGCGTAACCGTTCTCAAGACTCTCAGCAAGGACGGCTCCACCAAGGCAACCGTTAAGTCTCTCAGCGGAAAGGGCGAAAACATCACCTTCGACGCAGCAGGTACCTACGAAGTTAAGTACGAAGTTACCGATAAAAACGGCAACACCGCTACCACCGTTTACACCATCACCGTAACCGAAGCTTCCGGCAACACCGTAAGCACCATCATGGTAGTTACCATCGTTCTGATCGTAGTTGCAGTTGCTCTTATCGCAGGCATCGTTATCTACCTCATCGTAAGCCGCAAAAAGAAGACCACGAAGTAATCTTAAAAACAAATAAGTTACAAATGCAAGCTGTTCTTATAGATTTAAGGGCAGCTTGTTTTTCTAAGGAGAACAATGAGCGTTATTCCCGATAAAAAAGACTATAAAAACGTTGATAAAAGCACAGCCGCCGCTTTCCCCGATTTGCTCGTAAAAAACGGCTATGCCCTTGCCATGCACACCGCGCCCACCGAAAAAAGTCATTTCGACAGATTCGGACTTGTCAAAAACAATAAGCGCGTTGTGTTGGTGTACGACGTCAAAGCGTCTATATTGTCGATTACGGCTGCCGATGAGCAGTTTGCCGAAGTGTGTTCGCTTTGGAACAGATTTTCAAAATCGGCTTCTGCAAAAACAAAAACTTCCGACGATATCCAGCCAAAACAAAAGCTTTCGGCAAACCCTGCGCAGAATGCAAACAAAAGCAGCGCCGTAAATAAAGGCGCAAACGGTACGGAACGCGGAAACAACGGAAATAAAACAGCCGCCGTTTCGTCCGATTGCAATAAAACCGCAAACGACAAAAATGCGAAAAAGGGTACGTCCGGACAAGCTTCTGCAACCGGAAAAGATTCGGCTGCATCGCAAGGCGAAAACGTCAATGTAGCAGGTAACAACGCAGCCAAGTCAAAGTCGAACGCGAAAAACGCCGATAAAAAAATCAAGACCGACAAAAACAAAAAAAATAAACAGGACAAAAATCAGTCGGATAAAAATCGACAGGGCGATTTGAGTCAAAACGTGCAAGCCGCTGTGCCGAACGGCAAAACAAAAGAAGACGGCGCGTCGGAAAAAACTCGTCAATCGGATTCCGCTGCGAAAGCAACCTCAGCGACAAACCAAAACGCAAAATCTGTCGACAATAAGCAATCGGCAAAGCGGCCCGAAGCGCAAAAAGGCAAAAAACAGCCCGCAACGCAACGAGAAGCGAAAAATGACAAACAGCCGAATAACGCAAAGCAAATTTCGGGCAAAAATCAAGCCGAATCGTCTGCGGATAAAAGTAACGAGCCGATTAAAAACGATTTTTCTTTGAAAAAGTACTCGGCGGAACGCTTCGATTACGCTTTGCAGTCGCTTAAAAACGCAAAAATCAAGTATAAATCGAAAGGCACGCAGGGCAGCGGAGCCGCGAGGGTGGACGTCTACGAAGTTTCGGAAAACAAAAACAAACTCACAGTCACCTTCATGCCCGAAAAACAAATTTTGCAGATTCAGGGCAAAGCAAACGATTTCAGCCGCAAAATTCAAACCTATTTCAGCGAGGGCGGAGATTATAAGTCCGCGGTCAAAGCTCACATCGAGCAAAAACAGACCGACGAAAAAGCCGCCGACGTCGAAAAAAGACTTAAAAAATATCTGCCGGTGGGCAGCACTCTGCTTTCTCCGCAGGCAAAAATCGACTTTTCGATAGGAATAGTTGACCTGCTTAGCGGAAATATCGTGTTGTCCGATTATTCGTCGCTGCTCATTCCGCCGTACCGAGGACTGGAAAAATTGATTTTCGACCTCGAACAGGCTCAGGGCATCAAAGTAAAAATGGTTGGACAGGCGTATGAGAAGGACGAAAACGGAGCCTACGTGCTTAAAGCGCTTTATCGTAAACGCATCGGCAGCATAGTCTACGCCGAAGTCATGGCGGCTCTTTACACCGAATATAATTCCACCCGAAATTATTACGTTCATTCGGGTCCGCAACTGCAAAACAAAGTGATAAACGACAAAAATCAGGCGATTTCCATATACGAAAATATGCTTGCCGTCGTGGAATACAACGCGAAAAAGTTGCGTGAAATCGGCTTTACTTTGAAAAAACAATCATAAATATTCGTGCGGAAAGCGTGCTTCAAACGGTGCGCTTTCTTTTTTTCTTTATATCGCCGCGTACTGATGGATTGACGAAGAAAATAAACGCCGTGCGAAATATAGCCGAGTAATTTTTTCTATAAATCTTTCACGCAGGTATGTCGAATTGCAGCCGCTACTTAAATTTAACGGCAATTAAAACGGTAAAGTAAAGCTGCCTGTTTGTATTTTACGACTTGACAAAATTATAAATTTACGATATAATTATGAGAGAAAAGGAGGTTCGCCGATGAAAAAATTAACGATTTTATTGATTGCGTTGTTGACGGCGACTTCCGCTTTTTTATTTTTTGCGTGCGGAGAGAGCAGCTATAATTCCCGCTATGAAATTCAAAAATGCGACATGGAATATTTTTCTCCGGACGAGCGAACGCATTTCGACAAGCGTTACGACGGCGAACGTTTCATCGTATATTTTTCCGACAGTTGTTCGCCGCGCGCCGTAGACGAAATCGTGGACGTCATCGCTTCGTGCGCCGAAAAGCTGCGTGCCGATCGGTCGGCTAAAAGTCTTACGATTTACGTCGGCAGCGAGCTTGTCTGCTCAGCAGTTGACGACCCAACGAGCGCAGTGGTCACGCTCGATATCGGCGAGCGCAGTCAAACGGTATTGGCCTGGATCGCAGCCGCTGTGTACGGCGGAGATTTGCCGTTCGGAGTTTATGCCGGCATTGCCGCAAACGAAGATTTCGGTAGCCGCATTTACCTTGACCGCGACGGTATTGCCGCTCTCGGCTGCCTGTCGGAGCTGCAATTTCCGTTGTACGAAAACGACAATATGTCGGACGACGAACAGGCGAAAGCGTGGGATTTTTCCTACACGCTCGTGCGCGATCTGACGAAAGAAGGCAAAACTTACGCCGAAATCGCGTCGATGACAACGACTCAATTGTCCGATTTTATGCTTGCGCGTTACGGCGTTTCGCTGCCTGATTATACTTTTTATCCCTATTCCAAGGCAAGCGAATACAAGGTAAAACAGGGCGTTTTTACTTATTTTATCGATAAACAATTCGTCGATAACCTTTTTCCGCAAAACGTATTTCGCGCTTCAAGGTACGCAGTTCTCGCCGATTGGCTTGAAGATAATCGGTTGGCTACGCAACTTGCCGACGACTTTTTCGGAATAACCGACATGTACGATATTCAGGTGATAGTAAAAAGCAATGTAAACTCTCTCATTTGCGGCGAGGCTATCGGCGATTGTATTCGTCTGTATTCGGCGTTCGCGTTCTCGCACGAGTACATGCATCACGTGCTTTTGAAAAAGAATATATCGTACGCGCTGAGCGAAGTGTTGCCGGATAGATTTGTCGGCGAAGTTAAATGGGCAAATCTCGGCTGCTTTTATCTTTACACCGTGTCGTCGCCCGTGTTTCCGTACGGCGAAGAGGAAAGGCAAACGCTTCTGAAAGCGCTCGATTTGTACAACGAAGCGGTTGCCGAAAAAGCGGCGCCGGGAGCGTTTGACGTGAAGCTTTTTGCCGATTGCTACGCCGCCGAAAATACCCGCAAAGGCGAAAAGTGGATACACAGGCTCCAACCTTACAGTTTCGTCAATTTCATCGAAAAGACGTACGGCTTTGAAAGCGTTCTCGAATACAATAAAAACACCGCCGTGAAATTTAACGGCAAAACGGTGACGGAGGTGCTTGAAGACTGGCTGAATTATCTTAGGAAGCGCGAATTTTTATCGCGATGACTTGACTTTTACACATAAAAG
>CAKQJJ010000125.1 GCA_934247335.1 uncultured Clostridia bacterium
GGTCATTTGTGCGTTACATAACGAATTTATCCTATTTAAAATTAAATCTTGCTTTTACTTAAAACCAAATCGAACAGCCGAGGACGAAAGCCCCTACATTAGAAATGCGGGCGAACACAGTTCGCCCCTACGAATTGGGAAATATACCTTGTCCCTATACAAATAAACCTAATTAAAAAGCTCCTTTGAGCAAAGGGAGCTGGCGCCGTAAGGCGTCTGAGGGATTGTTATCGTTTGTGTTTCGTATTGGTGAATTAAAAAACAATATTGTCGAGCGTCACCCCTCGCTCCTTACCCTAAGAAATCATCACTACGCAACAACCTGAATCCTTCTTTAAATTATGGCGTGGAGGTGTACCCGTCAATCTTCTTGACAAATGCGGGCGGCAAGTGTATAATATCTACCGTAAGAGTATTTTTCGCCGAAAAAGGCGAAAACGACGCAAGCGAAAAAGTTTTTTGGAGTGTGTTATGAAAAATCAATTGGTACTCGTAGTCGATTTCGGCGGTCAGTACAATCAGCTGATCGTGCGCAGAGTGCGTAACCTCGGCGTATATGCCGAAATGGTGCCTGCGGATATTACCGCGGAAAAAATTCGCGAAAAGAATCCTATCGGCATAATTTTTACCGGCGGACCGGCAAGCGTGTTCGGAGAGGACTCGCCCAAGGTAACGGAAGAAATTTATAAACTCGGTATTCCGCTTCTCGGAATTTGCTACGGTATGCAGCTTATCGCTCATCAGTTGGGCGGCGAAGTGGTTCACGCCGACGCAAGCCTGCGCGAATACGGCAAAACTACCGTCAATTATGAAAAAAGCGTTATTTTCGACGGAGTTCCCACCCCCAATCAGTGCTGGATGAGCCACACCGATCAGGTAAAACGCGCTCCCGACGGATTTAAGGTTACGGCGTACACGCAGTCGTGCGGAGTAGCCGGCTACGAATGCCCCGAACGCAAAATCTACGGCGTTCAGTTCCACCCGGAAGTGGTTCACACCTTAAACGGAAACGATATTCTCAAAAACTTCCTCTACAAGGTTTGCGGAGCGAAAGGCGACTGGCACATGTCCGACTTTGCCGAAAAGCAGATTGCGGCAATACGCGAAAAAGTGGGAAACGGCAAGGTTCTGTGCGGTATGAGCGGCGGCGTGGACAGCGCGGTTGCGGCAACGCTTATTCATAAAGCTGTCGGAGACAATCTCACCTGCATCTTCGTAGACCACGGTCTGCTGCGCAAAAACGAAGCGGACGAGGTTATGCGCGTATTCAAAGAAGAACGTGGCATGAACCTTATTAAAGTGGACGCAAGCAGCCTGTTCTTAAAGCAGCTTCAGGGCGTTCGCGAACCCGAAAAGAAGCGTAAAATCATCGGAAAGGCGTTTATCGACGTGTTCTCCGAAGAAGCTAAAAAGCTTGGCAAAGTAGACTTTCTCGTGCAGGGAACCATTTATCCCGACGTTATCGAAAGCGGACTTGGCAAAAGCGCGGTTATAAAAAGCCATCACAACGTGGGCGGACTTCCGTCGGTTGTCGATTTCAAGGAAATCATCGAACCGCTTCGCCTGCTGTTTAAGGACGAAGTGCGCCAGCTCGGTCTCGAACTCGGCTTGCCGGAGAACATAGTGTTCCGTCAGCCCTTCCCCGGACCCGGACTTGCCGTTCGTATAATAGGAAATATCACGCGCGCAAAGATAAATATTTTGCAGGACGCCGACTGGATTTTCCGCGAGGAAATAGCAAAAGCCGGATTGGATCGCGAAATCTGGCAGTATTTTGCAGTGCTTACCGGAATGCGTTCGGTGGGCGTTATGGGCGACGAGCGTACCTACGACTACACGATTGCGCTTCGCGCGGTTACCAGCGTGGACGGTATGACAGCCGATTGGGCGGATATTCCGCACGACGTTCTGGTTAAAATTTCGTCGCGTATCGTAAACGAAGTAAAACACGTCAACCGCGTGGTATACGACATCACTTCCAAGCCCCCGGCAACCATCGAGTGGGAGTGAGATAAAACCGTTTACAAACCAGTTTCCAAAATTCGTATGGATTTTTCTGAGAAATAAAGCTCATTTTTCGCCATGCACAGCATATGTGTGTGGCGATTTTTTATAGGAGAAAAAATATATGAACGAGCAAAAACGAAAGAAAAAATTAAGAATTCCCGGCGAAATAGCCTATTTTGCGGCAATAATCCTGTTGGCGTTTGCCGTAGCGATGCTGACGAGCGCGAATTTCGGCATTTCCATGATTGTGGCGCCGGCGTACCTGCTGAGCCTGAAAACCGGCATTTTAAGCTTCGGGCAAGCCGAATACGTAATTCAGGCGGGCGTGTTTATCGTGCTTTGTATAGTGCTGCGAAAATTCAAGCTCGTGTATTTAAGTTCGTTTGCAACCTGCCTCATTTACGGCGCAGTGCTCGATTTATGGCGGCTTTTGCCCTGCTTCGATCCCGCCGTGACTCAGCCGGGAAGCATGGATTTGTGGATCCGAATAGTAATGTTCGTTGCGGGCGTGCTGCTGACAGCTTTTTCGGTTGCGCTGTTTTTCAAAACGTATTTGTATCCGCAGGTGTACGACTTCTTTTCCAAAGCCGTTTCAAGCAAATACGGAATAAAAATTTCGACGTTCAAAACGGCGTTCGACTTAACCTGCCTTACCGCAAGCGTAATAATAACGTATTGCTTTTTCGGCAAACTCGTGGGCGTTAATTGGGGAACGCTGGTCATGGCGATAGTCAACGGAACGCTTATCGGATTTTTCTCGTCCGTGCTTGATAAAACGTGCGATTTTACTCCGATTTTCCGTAAGTTTGCTGCGTTGTTTGAACTCGATAAAAAAGAAACGTCTGCCGAAAAGAAACGAGAGCAAACGGAAAACGGACAAGCGAAAAACGAGCAAACGGAAGAGAAGGAAGATGGCGTTTCCCGCAACTGACAGCCTGCTTTTTTAAGGATAGTATAATAAAAAAACCGTTCTTTAATGGAAAAGAGCGGTTTTTGTCTTTATAAGCTTAATAATCGGTTCGTCCGAGCAGATAGTCCACGCTGACGCCGAATAAATCGGCGATTTTCAGCAGCATGTCGAAGTCGCATTCACGCTGAGCGCATTCCCAGTAGGAAATCTGGCGCACGGACACGCCCAGTTTTTCCGCAAGTTGCGCCCGCGACCACTCTTTTTCGTGCCGCAAATATGAAATTCTGTCCGAAAACCTGTTCATATGTAAAATTTTAGAACAAAATGTTCCAAAATGCTTGACATGGAACAAAATGTTCCGTATAATATTATCGTAACGTTTGAAAATTTTATTCGCAAAAGTATTATTTGAGTTTTCGGACGAGCGGAGCGGCTGACAGCCGTAATTCGCAAGGTTTACGAAAGGAAGAAAAAGAGATATTCACCACCACGCTGCGGACGGCAAGTTTTCGTCTGCGGCTTTTTTTATTTTGTTGTTGACATCGACGAAAATTTCAGATATAATGTAGTCATCTTCGGAATAAGTCGCGCGGCGGCAAAAACGCGGTGCGGCAAAAAGAAACGATTACGAAAAAGAGGGATTTATGATTAAAAAATACGTTGAAAAAAGATATATTCTGTTGCCGGTGGACAGCGGTGCGCAAACGACGAAAATCAGGTTTTACAAAGGCGACGGCGAGGAGAAAACGCTCGTTTTCGACCTTGACTGCAAGTTGGCGAAAGAAAAAAGCGATTTCGTTGCCTGTTACGACGCGCGCGAACTTTTGGACAAAGGAATTTATTTCGAGTGCGAAGGCGATGCCGATATAACTCAGAGCGACGATAAGGTTTTGCCCGCAGAGGACAAACTGCGCCCGTTCGTGCATTTTACGCCCGAAGTGGGCTGGAACAACGACCCAAACGGCATGATTGCGTACGACGGCGAATATCATATGTTTTACCAGTTCAATCCGTGCGGGCGCGATTGGGGAAACATGCATTGGGGACACGCCGTAAGCCGCGATATGCTGTCGTGGGAGGAGAAAGAAATCACGCTTTTCCCCGACCAAAACGGAACCATGTTTTCCGGCTCGGCGATAGAGGATACGCGCAATCTTTCGGGACTTAAAAAGGGCGAGAAAGACCCGCTTTTACTGTTTTATACGGCTGCGGGCGGCACGAGCGAGCTGTCGAAGGGAAAGCCGTTTACGCAAAGACTTGCGTATTCGACCGACGGAGGCAAAACTTTTATTAAACGCGAAGGAAAGCCGATAATAGATTTTATTGCGGACGGCAACCGCGACCCGAAAGTAGTTTGGGCGGAAGAAATTAACTCGTACTTGCTTGCGTTATACCTTACCGGCAGCGAATACGCGCTGTTTACGTCAAAAAATCTGCTTGACTGGACGCTGTTGCAAAAAATAACTATTGACGGCGAAAGCGAATGTCCAGATATTTACTCGTTTAAGAAAGACGGAAAAATATACCGCGCGATAATCGGCGCCGCCGACAGGTACGTTATCGGCGAGTTTTCGGACGGCAGATTCAGGCAGATTACCGACGTAAAACAACTCGGCTATCCCGGAAGAAGAAAGGGCGGCTTGCCCCGCTCGTACGCCGCGCAGAGTTTTTCGGGAACGGGCGACAGAATCGTGCGGATAAGCTGGCACAATATCGGCTCTCCACGCTTGTACGGAGCAAGCGAAATGAGCCTGCCGCAGGAGATAACGCTTTGCGGGCAAGGCAAGGATATGTATCTGAAAATTCTGCCCGCCGCCGAAACCGAAAAACTGTGCGAAAGCGAGATCGTGCGTGAAAATGTTGCGCCCGGCGAGAAAATCTGCCTCGATTTAAAAGCAAGCGCGTATCGTGTGGAAATAAAAGGCGACCGCGCGGACTTCTGCCTTGACGCGTTCGGGCTGAAAATTCGCGGCGACGCCCGGAATAATCTGATTGACGCCGGCGGCACTGTAATTC
>CAKQJJ010000126.1 GCA_934247335.1 uncultured Clostridia bacterium
TCGCTTCCGATATCCATGAGCTTCCGTTTGTTCGGCGCGCTGTTGTCCGGTGCGCTTGTAACCGAATTGGTCTACTATTTCTCGGCGCTTTCGTTCGTGCTGCCGGTGGTGGTGGGAGTGCTGTTCACTCTGTTGCACGCGCTTATTCAGGCGTACGTTTTAACAATGCTTACTTCGCTTTTCTACGGAGAGGTTTCCGAGAAAAAGCCGAAAATTAAAAAAAATAAAAAAGAGGTAATAAAAAATGTCTAAGATGCTCAAAAGAATTTCGTTTGCAGTAATCGCACTCGCTCTGGCAGCCGTAATAATCGTTCCTACCGTTAATTCCGTCGCGTACGCGATCGAAGACGACAACGCAGCAATAGCCGTTGAAACCGTTGTATCGGACGGAGAAAGCGAAACTACCGAATCTTCCGCCGATCAGGCAAAGGGAAGCAAGGCGCTTGCCGCCGCAATAGCCGTCGGACTTGCCGCCGCACTCGGCGCGCTTGCCATGGGTATCGCAATAGCAAAATCCAACGAGGCGATCGCGCGTCAGCCCGAAGCCGCTTCGCAGATACGTTCGGGTCTTATGCTGGGATTGGTATTTATAGAAACGGCGATAATTTACGCGCTGATAGTCGCAATACTCGTAATATTCGTATTGTAAGGTGAAAAAGCATGTATAATCTTCTTTTAAGCGGAATTCCGCTGAATATAGATTGGCGGCAGATACTGTTGCATCTGTTGAACCTCGTAATACTGTTCCTGATTTTGTATTTTCTTTTGTACAATCCGGTAAAAAAGTTCATGGAAAAACGCAAAAAGTATTACGAAGACCAAGACGCGGAAAGCAAAAACAAGCTTGCCGACGCCGAAGCCCAACAAAAGGCTTACGAAGGTCTTCTGAATAAAGCGGACGAGGAAATCGCCGAGAAAAAACGCGCAGCCATTGCCGACGCAAGAGCCGAAAGCGAAAGAATTATAAAATCGGCGGAAGAACAGTCGGCAGCCGTCCTTAAAAAAGCGGGCGCTCAGGCGGACGAAATCAAAAAACGCGCCGAAGAACAGGCGAAAGAAGCGCTTTCCGACGTCATAACGGAAGCGGCTAAGGAAAAGATAGAAAAGGCTTGTTCGGTGGACGGCTTTTTGTCGGAGAATATGAAAAATGACGGATAATCTCATCACGGGTAAGTTTTTATCGGCGACCGAGCCTTCCGAAAGCGAAAAAAACAAGCTCGCCGAATATTTCGGAAAAAAACTCGGCAAAGCGGTGGTTATCCGTTGGGTTAAGGACGAAAGCGTTAAAAAAGGTTTCGTTCTCGAAATTCTCGGCGAAGTTTACGACAACACGCCCGACGGACTGCTTCGCGGACTGAAAGCCGCCGTAGATAGGGTGGATAAGTCGGGCGACGACTATATCTCGCTTGTCAGAGAAAGCGTCGCAAACTGGAAACCTCACGTTTTGCCCGAACAAACGGGCGTCGTTTTGTCCGTGGCGGACGGCGTGGCAAAAGTCGGCGGACTGCACGGCGTGAAATACGGCGAAATTCTCACGTTTGAAAGCGGCGAGAAAGGGCTTGCGCTGGATCTTTCCGAAAACGAAACGGGTTGTATTCTGTTCGACGACGAAAATATAGTCGCCGGCGAAAAGGTTTATAAAACCGAAAAGACGGCGGGAGTGCCGGTGTCGGACGAAATCATAGGAAGAGTGGTAAATTCGCTGGGCGAGCCGATTGACGGAAAAGGCGCGTTTGCGGCGGACAAATATATGCCCGTCGAAAGCCCCGCTCCCGCAATAATAGACAGAAGCCCGGTAAATCAGCCGCTCAAAACGGGTATTTTAACAGTCGACGCAATGTTCCCGATAGGCAAAGGTCAGCGAGAGCTTATTATCGGCGACCGTCAGACCGGAAAGACGAGCATAGCCGTGGACGCCGTGCTCAATCAAAAAGGCAAAAACGTTATATGTATATACTGCGCCGTCGGGCAGAAGGCAAGCACGGTTAAAAGGCTTGTAAAAACGCTCGAAGTAAACGGCGCGCTCGATTATACCGCAGTGGTTTTCTCTTCGGCGTCCGATTCGGCTCCGCTTCAATATATTGCTCCGTTTTCGGCTTGCGCAATCGCCGAGTACTTTATGAACGCCGGCAAAGACGTGCTTATCGTGTACGACGATTTAAGCAAGCACGCCGTCGCGTACAGAACGCTTTCGCTATTGCTGGGCAGAAGCCCCGGACGAGAAGCGTATCCGGGCGACATATTCTATCTGCATTCGAGACTTTTGGAGCGTTCGGCTCATTTAAGCGAAGAAAAAGGAGGCGGAAGCATGACCGCGCTTCCCATAGTGGAAACTCTCGGCGGCGATATTTCGGCGTATATTCCCACCAACGTCATATCGATAACCGACGGACAGCTGTTTCTGGAAAGCGAGCTGTTTCTGTCCGGGCAGCGCCCTTCGGTAAACGTCGGACTTTCGGTTTCGCGAGTGGGCGGCAGCGCGCAGACAAAAGCAATGAAAAAAGCGGTCGGCTCGCTTCGTCTCGATCTTGCCCAGTATCGCGAAATGAAAACTTTCGCTCGGTTTTCGGGCGATCTGGATCAATCGGTAAAGGCTCAGTTCGCCTACGGAAAAGCGCTGACCGAAATTCTCGTTCAGCCGCTTGAAAAGCCGTATGCGGAGTGGCAGGAAGTCGTGATTCTGGTCGTGTCGATGGCAAAACTTACCGCCAATCTCGAAATAAAAGCCATCCGACCGTTTTTTGCGGAGTTTTTGCCGTTCTTTGCCGAAAATCATGCGGACGTCGTGTCCAATATCGAAAACGGCAAAGTCCTGTCGGACGACGACCGCGAGATAATCGCGTCGGCTGCGAAAAAATATTTAACCGAGAAAAATGTCTGAAATCAACGAAGTAAAAAACAGAATAAAGGGCGTGTCCGAAACTCGTAAAATTACCAACGCGCTTTATCTCATATCCTCGGCAAAAGTGAAAAAAGCCAAAGAGGAACTCGAAAAAACCGCGCCGTATTTTCTGGGTATACGCAAAGAGATAAAATCCATTTTCAAAACGGTGGATCACGTCGAAAGCAAATACTTTTATCCCGAAAACGACCACATGAAAAACGCGGCGTGCGGCTATCTCGTGATCACGGCGGACAAAGGCATGGCGGGCGCGTACAATCACAACGTAATAAAACGCGTCGAAAACGAGCTTGAAAAGCACGAAAATTCCAAACTTTTCGTCGTGGGCGATCTCGGGCGCGAATACCTTACGGCAAAGGGCTATAACGTTGCCGCGGACTTTACGTTCGGCGCGCTGCGCCCCACGCTTGCGGTTGCGCGGAAAATCGCGGATATTCTGCTTAGCGGCTTTGTCGGAGGAGATTATTCTAAGCTGTTTATTCTGTATACGGATATGGCGGACGGCGGAATAGTAATAAAATCAACGAGAATTCTGCCCTTCCACACAGCCGAATTCATTGCCGAAAAGGATAAAATAAAAGAAGAATTCGAGTTCGTGCCTTCGCGCGAGGCGGTGCTGGACAATCTGGTTCCCAGCTACGTGTGCGGATACGTTTACAGTTCGCTCGTGGACAGCTATTGCGTCGAGCAGAACGCAAGACTCACCGCAATGAAATCCGCCTGCGACAACGCAAGCGAGATTTTGTCCGATCTTAAACGCGAATACAATCACGCAAGGCAAAACGAAATAACGACCGAAATTACCGAGGTGTCTTCGGGCGCGAAATTTCAACGGAGTAAGAAAAAATGACGGGTATTATATCTAAAATAAACGGATCTGTTATAGAGGCGACGTTCGACCGTTCTCTTCCGAAAAAAAACGCCGCGCTTAAAATAGAGGCGGACGGAAAGACTAAATATGCGGAAGTGGCGGCTCACGTGGACGAGCGTACCGTAAAAGCCGTTATGTTGTCCGAAAGCGAAGGGCTGTACGTCGGTCAGAGCGCGGAAGTGCTTGAAAACGGCATTACCGTTCCGGTGGGAAAAGCCGTTCTCGGACGAATGTTCAACGTCTTCGGCGACGCGATAGACGGAGGGAAGCCGCTTGGCGAAAACGTCGCGCGCGCAAGTATTCACAGAAAACCGCCTGCGTTCGTTTCGCAATCGCCTTCCGCCGAAATTCTCGAAACCGGCATAAAGGTAATCGACCTGCTTGCGCCTTACGCAAAAGGCGGAAAAATAGGTCTGTTCGGCGGAGCGGGCGTGGGTAAAACCGTTCTTATTCAGGAACTTATCCACAACGTCGCGATGGTGCACGGCGGCTATTCGGTTTTTGCCGGCGTGGGCGAACGTTCGCGCGAGGGCAACGAGCTTTTCGGCGAAATGAAAGAAAGCGGCGTTTTCGATAAAACCGCGCTGGTGTTCGGACAGATGAACGAGGCTCCCGGCGTCAGAATGAGAGTTGCGTTTTCCGGTCTTACCATGGCGGAAAATTTCCGTGACAAAGAACACAAAGACGTTTTGTTTTTTATAGATAACATATTCCGTTACGTTCAGGCGGGCAGCGAAGTGTCCGCGCTTTTGGGGAGAATGCCGTCCGCAGTAGGCTATCAGCCCACTCTGGCGGAGGAAATGGGCAAGCTCGAGGAACGCATTACGTCCACCGAAAACGGATCCATAACTTCCGTACAGGCAGTTTACGTTCCCGCGGACGATTTAACCGACCCTGCGCCCGCAACGACCTTCTCTCATCTCGACGCAACGACCGTTCTGTCGAGAAAAATCGCCGAACAGGGAATTTATCCCGCCGTCGATCCGCTCGAATCCACTTCGCACAATCTCGAGGCGGATATCGTGGGCGAAAGACATTACGCGGTCGCCGCGAAAGTAAAGGAAATACTCGAAAAATACAAGGAATTGCAGGACATAATCG
>CAKQJJ010000127.1 GCA_934247335.1 uncultured Clostridia bacterium
ACAAAACATAGAACACTGCGAAAAGAACGAGAAAATATTCTCCGACCGTATACGCGATAATCAAAACTGCGACGACGACCGCATTATCGGCGATCTGATAGTGTCCAACATATACAAAATAAAGCAAGGCGACGAAAGCGTTACGGTGGACGACTATTACACGGGCGGCACGAGAAAAATTTTATTGGACAAGCAGCTTTCCCCCTCTAAAAACGCCGCAAAATATTACAAAAAATACGATAAATCCAAAGCTACTCTCGCTAAAACTCAAGAACTTTTGCGCCAGAACGCCGACAGACTGGACTATCTCGAATCGCTTTCGGCGTCGCTCGATACCGCTTCTTCGATTGCCGATATAGACGAAATCGAACGCGAAATGATTGCCGAAAAGCTGATTAAAAAAAGCTCGAAAGTCAATAAAATCAAACGCGCCGCAAAGCCGCTCGAACTTAAAGTAGACGGATTCCGAGTTCTGATAGGCAAAAACAATTACCAGAACGACGAATTGGTGAAAAAATCGGACAAAAATTATCTGTGGCTGCACACTCAGAAAATTCACGGCAGTCACGCCGTAATCGAAGGAACAAATATTCCGCAGGAAACGATAAACAAAGTAGCCGCGTACTGCGCGTTCTATTCCAAAGCTTCGGATTCGGCAAACGTACCGGTGGACTATACTCTCGTCAAATACGTCAAAAAGCCGTCGGGAGCCGCGCCGGGCAAAGTAATTTACACCAATCAGCAAACGGTTAACGTCACTCCTCTGCGCCCGAAAATCGATTAAAAGCCTGGAAACAAACTTCTGAAAAAAACTATAAGAAAAGGAACGAAGCCGTAAAAAGCCGCGTTCCTTTTTTAATATCCGATTTTGTTTTTATTATTTCAGAAGCTCGATAATCGCATAAACCAAGCCCAGAACGGACAAAGCGAAAACGATACCCATAAATACGGTACGGGTGATTGCGTTTTTATATTCGGGCGAGCGATGATTGAGTTTTCCGCAGAGAACAATTATCGCGCGGACAAGCACGACGATTGCGGCAAGCGCGCACACTGCGCAACCCACCAGAATCAGCACGTTGAACGCGGTTACGTTGTTGTTATTTACGCAGAGAGCAACCAGCAAAACTATTGCGGCGGCAACGATCGTAAGATTGCAAACGATATCCAAAACCGCACCGGCGGACTTCTTGTTGTTATTAGCCATTTTTCATAAACCTCATAAATCGATAATTTTGTACCCGTCTATTTTACAACATTTCAATGGTTTTGTCAACGGAATTTTGCTCGAATAGAGGTTTATTATCCCGTTTTGCCAAAATATTGTACACTTCGACGAAATAATCGGGAAGCGGAGCGGTAAAAGTCATTGTTTTTCCGCTTGAAGGATGCACAAAAGTCAGCGCGTACGAATGAAGCAGTTGCCCTTTAAGCGAAAACTTTTGTTTTTTGAATCCGTATTCGGGATCGCCTACCACGGGGTGCGACAGATAGGCGGCGTGAACGCGTATCTGATGCGTTCTTCCCGTATGCAGATCGAATAAAACGAAACAGTTGTCTTTAAATCTTTCGATGACGCGATATCCGGTTATCGCCTCTCTTCCCTCCGGAAGCACAGCCATTTTTTTGCGGTCCTTGGGGTTTCTTCCGATAAACGTCCGTATTATTCCTTCGTCGTCTTTCAGGTTTCCTTCCAAAAGCGCGACGTAGCGTTTTTTTATAGTCCGGGCGGCAATCTGTTCGGAAAGCGACAAATGCGCCTTGTCGTTTTTTGCCACTATCATTATTCCCGACGTGTTTTTATCCAGGCGATGCACTATTCCCGGGCGTATAACTCCGTTTATTCCCGACAAGCTGTCCAATCTGAACATAAGCCCGTTTACGAGAGTATCGGTATAATTGCCGCTTGCGGGATGCACGGTAAGCCCCTGCGGCTTGTTTATTACGGCAATATCGTCGTCCTGATAAATAATGTCAAACGGAATGTCTTTCTTTTCTATCGTATTGACGCATTCGGGGACTTCGAGTTCGATAACGTCGCCGGACTTAATCTTTTCGCCGTTTTTGATTGCCGTCACGCCGTTGATTTTACACAAACCTCGCTCGATGAGCTTGCCGGCGTAAGAGCGCGTAACGTCGCTGTTTTCGGAAATATAAACGTCCAGCCGCGCCTGTTTATCCGATTTAAGCGTCAGTATCATGATTCTCTTCCGCTCTTTCGTCGGGGTTCTCCGTTTTGTCCGGATTTACGTTTTCACCGGTCTGGTGTTGTTCGTCCGCAGATGCCGGAGAAGCCGAAGTTTCGTTTTCGGGCTGAGAAACGGCAGTTGCGGTTTCCGAGGGTTGTTCGCTTTCGGGCGTGTTTTCTGCGCTTTCCACGCCGTTCGGCGAAACGCACGCCTTTTTTGCTTCTTTCAGTTTTTCCTCGTCCTTATCGAACAGGAAAATAAAATAAATCGCAAACAGAATAACGCCGAACACGAGCGCCATATCGGCAACGTTGAAACTTCCGAATATATCTTTTCCAAAAACGGTAAGGCACAAAAAGTCGCGGACTTTTCGAAGTACCATTCTGTCCACCAGGTTGCCGAACGCACCGCCGATAATCATGCCGAGCGCGACGCGCACCAGCGGATTGCGATTGCGGAAAATCCACAAAATAAAAAAGAAAGCAATAAGCGCGATTATCGTAATTACCACGAAAAAGTTGATAAGCTGGTTGGGAGTGAGAACTTTATCCAATCCGAACGCAAAACTGTACGCCGCTTTTTCGTTATACGTAAAATAAAACGAAAACAAACCGGGAATTACGGTTATTTTCTGTCCTTCTGTCATGGTGCTTTCCACGACGTTTTTGGAAACGAGATCGACGACAGCCACGACGACAATCGCCAAAAGCTCGCGCCAGGCGTATTTCAGATAAGACCAAAGCTTTGCAAAAAAATTATCTTTCATCTTCCACCTCGTACGGCACGGTTACTTCGACTCCTTTCGGCGACAAAAGAAAAATATTGCCGGACACTCTGTGTACCGTACCCGAAAGCGCGTAAACGGCGCCCGATACGAAATCGAGAATACGTTGCGAAACCTGAACTTCGGCTTTTTCGAGGTCGATAATAGCAGGTTCGCCCCTGCGAACGAAATCGATTATCGTTTTGGAATCGGTTTCCGACATTGGCTTGTACACCATGAGGTTATTGAAATTCTTTGTGCTTTTGGGCGTGTAATCGTCGCGACCGACGGCTTGCCTGGAATAATCTCCGCCTCTTCCGCTTTGCGGATACAGTCCGCCGCCGTACGGAGAAGGCTGTTGTTTTGCGTTTTGCACGGCTCCGTCGCGCGCGCCGTCTCTTCCGTAATCGGGAGCGCGGTGCGTGTCTTCAAAAAACGGCAGATCTCCGCCTCGCCCGTTGTTGTAATAGTCGTTATCGTTCATAAAACTTTCCTCTTTCTCCGAAAATCGCTCTTCCGAGCCTTATCATATTTGCGCCGTGTTTCAGAGCCGTAACGTAATCGTCGCTCATGCCCATCGACAGAATTTTCAGATTATATTTTTCTTTAAGCCGATTGAAAAGGTTTTCGGCTTCCGAATACAGATTTTCCGACGCATTTTTCGGAAAAACGCACATCAGTCCGTCAAGACGCACGTTTTCGTAAGAGCGGAAAACCCGGCACGTATCGTCGGCGTTTTCGGGCATAACCCCGCCCTTTTCCGCTTCCCTGCCCATGTTTACTTCGAGAAGCACGGGCATAACGACGCCGCTTTTTTTCGCCTGTTTATCTATTTCGGCAGCAATCTTTTCACTGTCAACCGATTGAATAAGCGACACTTTATCGACGATATACTTTACCTTGTTGGTCTGAAGTCTGCCGATAAACTGCCAGTCGATCGGGCGGGAAACTTTATCGTACTTTGCGACGAGTTCCTGAACTCTGTTTTCGCCCGCAGTGACAATGCCAGCGTCGAACAGCGCTTCGACTTCTTCGGGCGTGATGGTCTTAGTTGCGGCAAGCACGGTTACGTTTTCCGCCGTTTTATAATTCGCGATATTTTCACGAATTTTTTCCAATCTTTTTGCGTCCAACATTCTCGGTTTCATTATACACGATATTCGCGCTTTTTGCAAGCGATTTGATTAAAATCAAACGGCGCAAATTAAAAAACAGGCTCGCCCGTGATAAAATGAGCGAGTCTGTCGTTTATTTACAAATATTACATCTTTTCGCGCTTAACGTACGTCGTGTGTAACGTTTCGTGAGCAATGTGGCTGCCGGGCTTTTCAAAATACTCTGCGTAAAGTTTCTTTACGACGGGGTTTTCGTGGCTCTTTCTTATCGGGCTGTCCTTATCCATTTTGTAGATAGCCGCAGCGCGAAGCGCACGGGGATCGACGCCTCTGTTGAGAAGCTCGGACGATACGATGGGCTGTCCGCCGCCGTTTACGCATCCGCCGGGGCAAGCCATGATTTCGATAAACGTGTAATCGCACTCTCCGCTCTTGATTTTTTCCATGACTTCTCTTGCTTTGGAAAGAGTGTTTACGGCTGCAACCTTAATGGTTTTGTCGCCCAGTTCTACGGTGGCTTCCTTTATGCCTTCTACGCCGCGAACAGCCACGAAATCGAGGTTTTCAAGCGTTTTGCCGGTGACTATTTCGTACACGGTACGAAGAGCGGCTTCCATAACGCCGCCGGTTGCGCCGAAGATAAGTCCGGCGGTGGTACCGTAGCCGATGGGATCGTCAAACTGTTCGTCGGGCAGGTTGTTGAAGTTTATGCCGTATTTCTTGATAAGACGGGCAAG
>CAKQJJ010000128.1 GCA_934247335.1 uncultured Clostridia bacterium
CCGCACAATCGCGCGAAAGTTGACTTTTTGCGATATCTGTGTTACAATTATTAAAAACCAAGAAATTTGCAGATCGGAGTTAACGATAAAGGAGAAAATTTATGCTTGGAGACAAAAAACAATATAAGCAATCGCACTATTACCGCGATTTTCAATTACCGTACGAGAAACATATCGTCGACTCGCCCGAATACCAACTTTACAACGCCGTAGCCGACACGCCCGGACCTAAATTCGTAAAACAGGATAACGGACTTAGTTATCTCGTAATGGACGGCGTGGTTTATTTTATTCCCAAGTACGACGACGATCTCTGGCAACCGGAAGGCTCGGACGTGTGGATGATTCGCGGTTCGATATACAGCGGCAGAAAACGCAAGCCGGAAGACGATCACGTATTAAGCGAATATATGGCGGAAAAACAGGCGCTTCTCGATCCGAAATACGCTTCTCTTCCCGTGAAACTGATTATGTCGCCCGAAAACGCCGACGAATTAGAGCTTTACGGAAAGAAACCGCCCGAGGAAATTTTTCTCGTCAAGGACTACGCTCATTTTACTCAGCCCATGGACATGAGAATTTTTGCCTATGCCGAGCCGAACGCAAAACAGATATACGATACGCTGATAAATACGCCGGGACTGGGCGGGCGGTTCGAGATCGAAGACGACGCCGTGCGCTATTACGGCGCAGGCGGTCTTGCCATCGATATATACTGGGATGGACTGGAAATATACGTGGAAAAAGGCACGAAACTTAAAAGACTGTGCACGTGGTATCCGATAATCGGCGGCGCGTACCAAATGTACGAAGACGTGTTTTCGATTACGAAAAAGGGCAACGTGCTCGTCGTGCATAAGGAGTTTGACAGAGTGAGAGTTTGGTATATGGGTGAAAAAGAAAACTGCCCGTACGAGCGCGACAGCGGCAACTTTTTTGAAAAGTTATATTACTTTGAAGCCGAATAAATTTTATAGCGTTTGTTTTTAAGCAAAAAATTTCAAATAACACCGTCGGTTGTTTCCGGCGGCGTTTTTTTGTGAAAACAGGTTGCAGGAGCAGTTCCTCCTACGGAATAAGGTTATTATTAAGGGAATTAAGTATATTTTTCAATTGTGTGTGTGTGGGAGGGGGGGAGAGGTTCCCCCCCCTCCCGCATTATAATGTAGGGACAGACGTCCTCGGCTGTCCGAGCGTGGTTTCAGGTAAAAGCAAGAGTTGTATTTTAAATCGGATAATTTCGTTTGTGTCACACCAATGACTTCTTTCGTAGGGCGGGGGCTTGCTCCCGCCGTCGTTCTTTTCGGACAGTCGAGGACGCCTGTCCCTACAGTTAGAAAACGAGCGTTTATGTCCTCTCGCACCCAAAAAGCATTTCAGGCGCGACGCGGCAAGTCTTCGCACACACCAAAAGAGCGTTGCGGGGCGCGACGCGTTAAGCGAATAGTCCGGTGGACTATTCGTAGCCAAAGCGGGGAGCAATTTATAATTGCGACCCGGGGCGTCAGCCGGGACACAGCCGCAAGTGTCCCAACGACTTTTTTGCTTCTTTTTTCTTCGCCTGAAAAAAGAAGATACTCCGCACAGCCGAGGACGTCTGTCCCTACAACCCTCTCCGTCACGGCAAGCCGTGCCACCTCTCCCGAAGTGAGCGGCGTTAAACGGCGGACAACACAAGGACTACAATCCCCGGAAATATAAAAAGTCGGCTCCCATGCCGTTACAAGCAGGAAAACCGACCTTGTTTTATACTATTTATTTTAACACAAAAAGTTTTTTGCTCACTTTTTTACAAAAAAGTAAGTTACTTCTTTATTTCAAACTCGCCTTCGGGCGGGGTGGGTCTGTGATCGGGAACGTAAGCTTCGATACGGTTTTGCGGTTTTACGTACTCTGCGGCGTTGTGCAACAGCGTGCGAACCTTTTCGTTGTGATAAGTGGGGTTGGTTTCGTGACCGCAACGCAGATAGAAAACCTTACCCATGCCGCGCTTCCATACGCAACCGCTACGCATAACTTCTCCGCCGCGGAACCAGCTGATGAGCACCAGCTCGTCGGGCGTGGGAACGTCAAAGCTCTCGCCGTACGTTTCGTCGTGATCGATATCGATATAAGGCGTGAGCCCCTTGACGATGGGATGATAGGGATCGACAGCCCACATACGCTCGTTTTCGTTGTTTTCGCGCCAGATAAGGTTGCAGCTCGTGCCCATAAGGCGTTTGAACGGCTTGCAGTGATGCGCCGAGTGCAGAACGATAAAGCCCATGCCCTTGTTTACCTGGTCGGCAACGCGTGCGGCTATTTCGTCGGCAACGCAGCCGTGATACCAATGTCCCCACCAAACGAGAACGTCGGTTGCTTTCAACTCTTCTTCGGAAAGAACGAGTTCGCGCTTGTCGTCGTAAGTGTGAAGAACGGTTTCGTATCCGAACGACGAGAACATTTCTTTAAGGCATTCGCCCAGTCCTTCCGGATATGCAGCCACGCCTTCCGGCGACGACATACTTGCATTGTATTCGCATACAACGGTTATTTTCATAATATTTTCTCCTATTTTATCATTTTTTTCGTGCAAATCATACTCTTCCGCACGATTTTCGGGTAATAACACCCTCTCCGTCGGCTAGCGCCGCCACCTCTCCCGAAGGGCGAGGCTTTAAAGTGCGTTTACCAACCGCTTTCTAAAACTTAAAAGCTTTTTGTTTCGCTCTTTTGTAAAAGTATGGTCGGCGGGAGCAAGCCCCCGCCCTACGAAAGCAGCCAAAAGAGCGTTACAAAACGAGTTTATCCTTTTTATAAATAATGCTTGTTTTATCTAAAACCACAATCGGACAGCCGAGGACGTCTGTCCCTACAAATAAACCCTCTCCGTCGCCTGACGGCGCCACCTCTCCCAGAGGGCGAGGCTTTAAATTCATCACAAACTTTCGACTTCTTAAAAAAGCCTCCTTTGCTTTGCAAGGGAGGTGGCTTCGAGCGACAGCGAGAAGACGGTGGGATCGTTTGGCGGGAGACCACAGGTCTCCCCTACGGGTTGATACGAGGTTTCCGTAGCCTGGTAGGAATAAACTGCGTTCGCCCGCCACACATAGCCCTCTGCCGTGACGGAGAGGGCTTTTAATTTTTGTTAAATTCGGATGCCACGGTTTACCGCTCTACGGAAAACTATGCTTTTGTCCGATCACGCCCTTACAATTCGATTAACTTGACGCTTTGCGGGGCAATCTTCTGCTCGCACAACGCCGTTTCGTTTTCCGAATCGTTCCAAACGACGAGGATGCGCCTGCCGTTAAAACTATATTCGACGGCTTTTACCCGACCGGGCAATTTAATCGACGGCAAGTCGAATTTACCTTGCGTGAAAAACTGCTAATGCTCCTTATGGACACTATTACAAATCAAAGAAATAGCGTATGAATCATTATGAAACATACGCTTTTTCGTTATTATTTGAGTTTATGACGTAAAACGGACATAATATCTACTTTGTAAACGATTTCTATCGTGCGTTCCTTGCCCGTAACTTTTGGTAAACCGCCGACGATTACACGGTCAATAAGTTCGTAGCACATCTCTCTTGTAAGCGCGGGAGCGTTAAGATACTTTTTTATCGCTTTAATAAAGTCATCGGCGGTTTGCTTTGTGCTTTCGGTCGCTTTAAGATTTTCTTCAAGAGTTTCGATTTCGGCTATCAGCGTTTCTTTTTCCGCAGAATACTTGTCTATAAACTCAAAGCACATTCTTTCAGGCATTTTGCCGTTTACCTTATCTTCGTATACGTTTTGGATAAGCCTTCCCAATTCTTCGACTCGTTTTTGTTTCGTTTGCAAACTTTTCTTTGCGACTTTCATTGATTTGTCGGCAAGTTCGGCGTTCTGACGAATAAACTCATTTTTGATTTCATCTTCGTCAAGCACGATTTTTTGTGCCATTTCTCGTATATCGCCGAGAACTATTTCTTCCAAAACAGGGGCTGTTATGTGGTGCGAAAAGCAATAAGATTTCCCGTATCGTTTAAGCCTTCCGCAGTCGAAATTATATCGGTAATCGTTTTTCTTTTTATCCCATACATAGCCCATTTTAAGTTTACCGCCACAATCGGCACAGTATAAAAATCCCGAAAGAGGGTGAGTAACGCCCGTATGCATTCTTCGACCTTTCGCTCTCGATTTCATTCTTTCGTGTACTTTGTCCCACAATTCTTGCGATATAATCGGTTCGTGGGTGTTGTATACAATAACCCAATCGCTTTGGTCTTTACGTATCACCTTGTGGTTTTTATACGAAACCGACGTAAATTTTTGTTGCGCCAAATGTCCGAGATAGGCAATATTCTTTAAGATAGGTCTGATTGTCGCTTGCTCCCAATAAGGGTGTTCGTTATTGTTATATTTTCTGCCGTTTCTTAAAAACGCAATTCGTCCCGCACACGGAATATCTTCTTCGTTAAATTTCGCGGCGATTTTATCGGGACTGATACCCGAAGCATACATTTCAAAAATTCGCTTTACGACAGGCGCGGTTTCGGGGTCTATTTGAAAAGTTTTCTTCTCGTCCGTTCCTTTTATGTAACCGTATGGAGTCCTCGACGCGCTGAATTTACCTTCGATTGCGTGCGCTCTTTTTATAGCACGAATCTTTTTACTTGTATTTGCCGCATGCCACTCGTTAAAAACGTTCATAATCGGAAGCATTTCCATTGAACCGCTGTCGCGATTTTCCGTATCGACGTTATCCTGAATAGCGATAAATCTTATACCGAATGCGG
>CAKQJJ010000129.1 GCA_934247335.1 uncultured Clostridia bacterium
GTAAACAATCCCTCAGTCGCCTTGCGGCGCCAGCTACCTTTGCTCAAGGGCGCCTTTAAATTTGGTTTATTTGTGCAAGGATAAAGGATATTTTCCAATTCGTAGGGGCGAACTGTGTTCGCCCGCCCTCAACAATAAACCCTCTCCGTCGGCTTGCGGCGCCACCTCTCCCGAAGGGCGAAGCTTTAAAATTTTAATCAATAATTTACAAAAAAGGTCAATTTAATCAATGGACTTTTTTATTTTATAGCGGTATAATTACTTTCTGTAAACGTCCGGATAAAAATCGCGGCGAAATCTTTCCGAAGAAGACAATAAAAATGAACAAATTAAAAGACTTTTTTCTCAAAAACAAGATCGGCGTGTTTTTAACCGCTCTGCTGTGTACCGTTTGCTGGGGACTTTGTTATCCTCTTATAAAGCTCAATCAGGATTATTTTTCGGTTGAATCAACCGACATATTTTCGCAGTTTTTCCTTGCGGGCGTGCGAATGACCTGTTCGGGAATACTCATATTTATAATATGTTTGATTACAAAAACCTTCTGTCTGCCCGAAAAAAAGCAGTGGAAAGGCGTGATTTTCATAACTCTTTTCCAGACGATAATACATTACGCTCTTACATATCTCGGACAGGGCATGACCGACGGCTCGAAAACGCCGGTTCTCAAAGAAATGAGCGCGTTTTTCATTATTCTCATAATGAATTTCGTATCCAAGGACGACAAGCTGACTTTAAATAAAATAATCGGCTGCCTTCTCGGTTTTTCGGGCGTGGTGGTAATAAATCTCTCGGGCGGATTCAACTTCAATATTCAGCCGGGCGACGTAATAATCATCGGCGCGGCTCTTAGCAACGCGGTCGGACAGGTGTTTTTGAAATTTACCTCTTCTTCCGCGCGTTCGCCTTTCACGATAGTGGCTTTTTCTCATTTCGTAGGCGGACTTACGATGCTCTTGATCGGAATAATCGGCGGAGGAAAGCTGATTGCAACCGGAACCGCTTCGTACTTTCTGATGATTGCCATAATATTCTCCACCGCCGTTCCGTACATGCTGTGGTCGCAGCTGTACAAATACAACAAAGCCTCAATTATGAGCGTGTACTGCCTTATGACGCCTATGTTCGGACTGCTTTTTACCTCGCTGTTCTACGGCAACTCGAACATATTCTCGCTCTCGACTATCGGCGCGCTTATTCTTATCTCGCTCGGCATTTTGTGCGTAAATCTGACTTTTTCAAAAAAGCGCGAAAAAGCAAGCGTTCAACCCACCGAAAATCTGCCCGAAAACGAACAATCGGACGAGCAAAACGACTAATACACAAATCAACATGCAAGTTATCCACACTGTGGATAAGTGCTGTGGATAAGTGTAAAACACCTCAATTTTTCAAATTACCAAAAACGCCGGAAAAAGTTGTCCACAAGGTTTTACAAGGCTTATCCTCGCTTTTCCACACGGTTTCCAACACTTTAAAGTGTATAAATTCTTAACCGGACAGACGCATTTTCACGTAATTTTAACTTAAAACGAGACGTTTTCGGTAAAAAACGGAAGTTACGCACTTATCAACACACACTACTAACTCTACTACTACCTTTAAATTTAAATTACTATAAGACACACGCCGTGAGTAAATTTTTTTGAAATTGTGAATAACCGCGATTTGTCAGTCAAACGACTTAACTTTAAGATAAAAAAACGAAAAATAATTGACAAGAGCGCAATTTTAATGTATAATACAATCGTTACCTGAAGCGAAAGGAATTCCTGACGAAAAAGGGACGGAACGTAGTTTATTAAGCGTGTAAAATTTTCACGCCTTAATCTTATTCCCCCGCTGTCTGCAGTTTCAGGTTGCGGGGTTTTCTTTTTTCTTTATTATATAGAACGGGAAAGCCCGAAAAAAATTACTTAAAAGGAGGCATTAAAAATGGAAAAGAGAATTGCGGTAGTAAGCATAATAGTCGAAGACGGCGCCGAAACCGATAAAATTAACGCGCTTTTACACGAGTTCCGCGAGTACGTAAAAGGAAGACTGGGGCTTCCCGCCGTAAATCCCGGAGTTTCGGTTATTTGCGTAGTGATAGACGCGCCCGGCGACATAATTAACGCCGTTACGGGTAAAATAGGAATGATTGCGGGCGTTAAGGCAAAAACTCTTATAAGATAGTTTTTTCTTAACGATTTTTTCGAGAAAGTGGTTGTAATGATAAATGTTAACTTCTTTTTCATGTGCTGAAAAAGAAGCAAAAAGGCACCGGGACACTTGCGGCTGTGTCCCGGACCCCGCAACGCTTTTTTGTTTGCGTGAAGCCTTGCCGCGTCGCGCCCCTTAACGCTTTTTGGTGTGTGCGAGGCTTTGCGTCGCGCCTGAAATGCTTTTAGGTATTGATAGACGCAGTATTTAATGCCTCGCCCTTTGGGAGAGGTGGCGCCGTCAGGCGACTGAGGGATTGTTTTGGTATCTTCTTTTTTCAGGCGAAGAAAAAAGAAGCAAAAAAGTCGCCGGTGACTACTACCGCGACTGTGTCCCAAGCCCCGCAACGCTTTTAGGTATGTGAGAACATAAACGCTTGTTTTCTCACTGTAGGGACAGGCGTCCCCGACTGTCCGATTGGGGTTTTAAGCAAAAGCAAGTGACATATTGTAAATCGGATGATTTCGTTTGTGTCACACTAATGACCTCTTGTTTGCTTTATATTCAAAGCAAAAGCAGAAAAACCAATTAAAATATAAACTAATACTTTAGCTAAAAAGTTTTTTGAATACTTTTTTACAAAAAAGTATTCAAAAAAATAAAAATTAAGGAGATATAAAAAAATGAAAAAAATCTTGTCTGTAATTTTAAGCGTAATGCTTATAATGTCCGCGTTCGCGCTCGTTGCGTGCGATAACGATACCGTAAATCCGGACGACACCGAAAACGTATCGATAAGCATCGTAGCGCCCGACGGAGCGCCCGCTCTGTCGCTTGCAAAGCTTATGAACGACGACAATCAGTTCGGTGCGAAAGTGACTTATAAAGTTGTAAACGCTTCGGACATAACCAAGCACATTGCAGGCGCCGGCGAAAAAGCAGACGTTGCGCTTGTCCCCGTAAACGCGGCTTCCAAAATTCTGGCAAGCGGCACCGAATACAAGGGCGTGGCAACGGTAACTCACGGCAATCTTTACATGCTTACCAAAGACGGCACCGAAATAAACAAGGACAATCTTTCGTCGCTTAAAGGCAAAACGGTGGCTGTCGTCAACATCGCAAACGTTCCCGGATTGACTTTCAAGGCAATACTCAAGAAAAACGATATCGCGTTCACCGAAGACGAAGGCGAAAAGAGCGAAGAAAACGTTTATCTCGTAGGAATCGCGGGAACCGACGTCGCTCCCTCTCTCGTAAACGCAACGGCAGATTACGTCGTCGCTCCCGAACCCGCCGTTTCCACTATTACCAGCGCAAAGCCTGTAATCAAAAAGGCAGCAGCTCTTCACGACATTTACGGCGCGTATCCGCAAGCGGTTATGGTAGTAAAAGCGTCGGTGCTGGAAAAAAATAAAGATCTTATAAAGAAAATTTACGATGCAATGGTCGAAAACGAACAGTGGATTGTGGAAAATCCCGCGCTTGCCGCAAAAGCGGTCGAGGGTAAGCTTCTGGAAGGTCTTACCGCTTCGTTCAACGAGAAAAACACCACCGCAGCTTCGGTTGCAGGCTGCAATATAAAGATGATAAGCTTTACCGAAAGCGAAATAAACGTGGTTAAAACTTATATTGCGGACGTAAAGAGCGTTGGTGAAAGCGCCGTCGGCGAATTTACCGATAATTTCTTTTTCGATATAACCAAATAAGCAAGAAAAAAGCTTTGTAATGAAGAAAAAAACGTTAAAAGTTTTAAATTTACTCGTCTATCCGATAGGCGCGGTTATCGTAATCGCGCTTATCTGGCAGGCGATCTACCTTAAAGGCGGCAGCGAATTTATATTCCCGTCGCTTTCTTCTACCGTGCGGAAAATTGGCGAATACCTGTCCGACGGATACTTCTGGAAGGCGTCGCTGAACACGCTTTTGCGCGTCCTGATCGCGTTTTTAATAGCGTTTTTGCTTGCCGTTATAACCGGAACGCTTGCCTATATTTTCCCGACGGTAAAAAAAATACTGGCGCCGTTTATACATATAATGATAAGCGCGCCCACGGTTGCGTTTATGATAATACTAAACCTTGCGGCGGTAAAGCGCACTTTGTCGCCGGTGATAGTGGCGCTTACGGTTATTTATCCCACGGCGTACGCTTCGGTTTCGGCGGCGTTTTCAAAGATAGACGACAAGCTGGTGGAAATGGCTAAAACGTACCGTGTGCCGCTGAAAAAGCGAATTTTTTCGTTTTACGTGCCGTACGTCATGCCGTATATAATCGAGCAGGCCGGCACAACCGCGTCGTTTACGCTTAAAATAACCGTGTCTGCGGAGATAATAGCGTATACGTACAAAAGCCTGGGCGGCATGATCAACAAAGCCAATCAGTGGATCGAAATAGACGGCGTTATGGCGCTTACGGTAATTTCGGTGATGTTTGCGCTTTTGATAGAAGGCGTAATAAAAGCCGCCGTGTACTTTTACAAAAGAGGTAAACGCCTGTGATCAAGCTTATAGATATAACCAAAAATTACGGCGAAAAAAACGTGTTTTCGCACTTTAATCTGGATATCGGGCAGAACGAAATAACCGCGATTC
>CAKQJJ010000130.1 GCA_934247335.1 uncultured Clostridia bacterium
ACGGTTACCGTTGCGCCGGGAGCAGCGATATGCGCAACGTAAGGGCCTCCTTTATAAGAAGCACTCGGATCAGTTTTATCCAAACACGTAATTCCGCCGTTGGTTGCGTTTATAGTAGTATTTGCATTGATATAAAGAGCTGCCCAGTTAGAACTATCTTCAAGCGCACCGGGAACGGTAATCGTACCGTTAAGGTTGATAGTCGTGGGATTATTTATCGTTACACGGTCACTTGCGCTCGTTTTGGTTTCGTCGGTAGTAAAGTCTCTTTCAACGAAAACGTTTCCGCCATACTTCATCGCTTCTTTAAGGCTGTCGGTGTCAACGGGATAATGCTCGTCGTTGCTGACTGCCGCATTGCCCTGAACTGCTTCGGCAAGCAAGGAAATCGTGCAGGATTCGCCCTGAGCGGTGCTCGTGGTGGGGAGCGCTATTTCGCATTCAAGCGTTCTGTCGCCCTTGCCGGGTTCGAGGTCTTCCCAGATGGTTACGTAACGACCGGTATAGTCACCTATCTTTATATTAAGCTCGCTTGCAAGACCGGTGTCGTCGGCGATAGAAATGCGCATTCTGTACTTAATATTTACGTTGCTTTCGTTTTTAATGTTGACGGGAAAAGTAACCTTGTCGCCCGCGGTCATTGCGGTGATTTTGATGGTGTTGCCGTCTTTTTCTGCGGTGCCGCCGTTGGTGAACGTGCCCTTTACTGCGGTTTCTTCGATTACGTCGTCTTCTTTACCGGAAATATTTACGCCGGAATAGGTGGTAAGATCGCCGATAGTTGCCGTGACTTTAACAGTACCGCTGGTAACCGCAATGTTGACGTTTGCTTCGCTGGTGAAGATTGCAAAGGTTGCGCCGGCGATAAGGCTTACGCAAAGTGCAATGCTGAGTACCGCGCCAAGAAAAGTCTTGCTTTTGAATAACTTTTTCATTGCTTTTTACTGCTCCTTTTGTTATTTATTTTTCGGAGATCGTCACTGAAATATACAGGTTTTCGGTTCATCGAATATTATATTCAATGATATTCTACGTACGTAATGATAGCACATTTGGCACGGCAATGTCAATAAAATAAAGACATATTTTTTGAAAATCATCGAAAAAAATTATTGTTTTTGAACTTAACGACAGAATCTGTCGCTAAAATTACATTGAATATAATATTCGATGAACCAAAGGTAACATAATCGACCATTCAATCGACCATTTAATCAGGCATTTTAATCGGCGGATTTTCACACCCCGCCGTTTTTTGTTTTGTGGGAACAGGTCGTTTTTGGGGTATTTGGAAAATAGACATGACGGCATTTTTTATCGCTGTCATTTAGTAATTACACAAAAAACAGCCCTCTCACCCGCTGTCGCGGGAGCTCTCCCAAAGGGCGAACCTTTTTGCGGTTGAAAACAAACAACCTTATTCCGTAGGGCGGGGGCTTGCTCCCGCCGCATATTTAAAATCACAACCTTTTAAAAGCCTCTCACCCCGGGAGAGGTGGCACGGCTCTGCCGTGACGGAGAGGGCTCTTGTGGATAACGGGCGAACACAGTTCGCCCCTACCATGTTCACATTCTCTCGTACAAACCTCGTAGTGGCGAACTACGTTCGCCCGCCAAACAATCCCACCGTCTTCTCGCTATCGCTCGAAGCCACCTCCCTTGCAAAGCAAAGGAGGCTTTAAAAGAAGTCGAAATTTTATAGTTTGCGGGAGGGGAAACCCCTCCCCTACAGTAAAAGAACGAACGTTTGTTTTCTCTCTACCAAAAAAGCGTTGCGGGGTCCGGGACACAGTCGCGGTAGTAGTCACCAACGACTTTTTTGCTTCTTTTTTCTTCGCCTGAAAAAAGAAGATATTCCACACAGCCGACTACAATTGAGATAATATACTTATTCCCCGAATAATAACCTTAATTCCGTAGGGCGGGGGCTTGCTCCCGCCGAATATTTCCTTTTAAAGCCTCTCACTCCGAGAGAGGTGGCACGATTTATCGTGACGGAGAGGGCAAAATTGCATTCAAAAACTACCTAAAAATACTTTAAAATAAAGAAAAAAAGAGAACAGCTTTTGCTCTCTTTTTGGTTGGATTGAGTGGACTCGAACCACCGACCCCCACCTTATCAGGGTGGTGCTCTAACCGGCTGAGCTACAATCCATTAAGCTGTTCGTTGTTTCGGAAAGTGTGGTGGAGGCAAGCGGGTTCGAACCGCTGACCCCCTGCTTGCAGGGCAGGTGCTCTACCAGCTGAGCTATGCCCCCACGCCTTGCAACAAACAGCTTACATATAATAACAAATTTCAAAGAAAATGTCAACGATTTTTACGCGATTTTTCAAAAAATTTTTCGATTTTTTTCGTCGTGTCGAAAAAGTGCGATTTTTACGGCAAAAACGCGACTTTTCCGCACTTTTATGCGTTCTTCTTGCGCATAAGCACGGTAGCGGAAGCCGCCATTCCTCTTCCCTCGCCCACGATTCCCAATTTTTCGGTGGTGGTTGCGGAAATATTTACGGCGTCGAAACCTATTTTAAGCTTATCTGCTATTTTTGCGCGCATCACGGGAATGACCTCGGCAAGGCGAGGTTTTTCCGCCATCACGACCGCGGACAAATTTATTATTTCGTAGTCGGTTACCTTTTCGCGGACTCGGTCCAGAAGGATCATGCTGCTTATTCCGTCCAGCGAGCTGTCGTTTACGGGGAACAGCACGCCAATATCGGGTAGTCCCGCCGCGGACAGAATAGCGTCCATAACGGCATGCGCCAGAACGTCGGCGTCGCTGTGCCCGGACAAGCCCTTTTCAAACGGAATTTTAACTCCGCCCAGAATAAGCTCGCGCCCCGGAGTAAGCTCGTGAACGTCGTAGCCCGTTCCGATACGAAGATTGTCAGACGGCAGAAAATCGTCGGCGTAAGTCAGTTTTTTATTGCCGGCTTCGCCCTCTACGATATGCACTTTTCTGCCCGAACGCTCCCACACTTCGCTGTCGTCGGCATAATTGCCCGGCATCGATTCGTACGCCTTTTTAAGCTGAACGGTGTCGAACCCCTGCGGAGTCTGAACGAACAGAACGCCTTTGCGGTCGAGCGTTTTTACTTTGTCGCCCTCTTTTTGTTTTAACGCGACGTCGGCAGGCGTGCAGGGAACGGCACAGCCGTAAACCGAAGCGTTTTCGATTACGCTTTCGATGAGTTCTTTGCTTACGAACGGACGGGCGCCGTCGTGAACCAGAGTTATTTTGCAGTCGCACAGCGCAAGCGAGCGGCGTACGGTTTCGCTTCTGGTAGCTCCGCCTTCGGTTATGACTACATTAGGCATATCTTTGAATTCCTCCGAAAACGCCTGTTTTTCGCCGGGCGCGCAAGCCACTATTATTTTTTTAAGAAAGGCAAACTTTTCCGCCGTTTTACGGATAATCGAGCAGCCACCGTCGCGCCACAGAGTTTTGTTGTAGCCGAGCGCCGCACGTTCGCCCTTTCCCGCCGCCGCGATGATAACGCAAGCGTCATTCGACGATTTCATACAAGCACGAAGCCTCCTCTTTTTTTGCCTTTTCGTTAAGATCGAGCACGCGGAATTTCAGCGAGCCGGAAGCAAATTCGATTTCCACCACGTCGCCCACTTTAAGCTTGTGACCCGGTTTGCTCGGTCTGCCGTTTACCGACACTTTGCCCATGTCGCACGCGTCCTGAGCCAAGGTGCGCCGCTTTAATATTCGCGAAACTTTTAAAAATTTATCCAATCTCATAAATAATATCCGTTATATAAATTGTGGCGAAAACGTTAGTCGTTCACCGCAAAAAGACAGTATCAGCGCAAAAATCCGCTTACTATTTCCTCTTCCGCCTGCTTTTCGGTAAGACCGAGCGTCATCAGCTTTATAAGCTGTTCGCCCGCTATTTTTCCTATTGCCGCCTCGTGAATAAGGCTTGCCTCGACGTTGTTGGCTTCCAGCTCCGGGATAGCCGCAACCGAGCCTTCGTCCATGATTATCGCGTCGCACTCGGTGTGACCGTTGCACTTGTTGTTGCCGCGCACGTTGCTGCGGAAAATCTGGTGCGATTTGTTTTTTGCAACCGAACGGGAAACGACGTTTGCCGCGCTGTCCTCGCCGTCGAGATCGACGGTAAAGTCGGTTTCGGCGTGCTGAACTCCGTGCGTCATTATCTTTTCGTGAATCACGAGCTTTGCCTTGTCGCCAAGCTTTGCTTTGGTGGTGCGCACGGTGCTGTCCACGCCTTTGATCTGCGTGGTTTCCATTTCCATGAACGCGCCCTCTTCGAGATATACTACGGTTTCGGGGTTAAGCACGCGCTTACCCATGCCGTCGCCCTCGCCGTAATGCTTTTCGATATACTTGACATGCGCATTTTTGCCCACGTAGAACGTGTGAATACCGTCGTGCTGCATGTCTTCGCTGCCGCCGCAGTGTATTCCGCAGCCCGCTACTATAACCACGTCCGAGCCTTCGCCCACGAAAAAGTCGTTGTACACGTTGTCCTTCATTCCGTTTTTGTCGAGAATGACGGGAATATGCACGCTTTCGTTTTTGGTGCCGGGCTTTATCTTTATATCTATGCCGGGCTTATCTGTTTTCGTGCTTATTTCTATGTTGGCGGTGCAATTTCTTCCCGCAAGCTGACCGTTTGCACGGATATTGTACGCACCCTCCGGT
>CAKQJJ010000131.1 GCA_934247335.1 uncultured Clostridia bacterium
CGTAGGAGTAGCCGGGCTCGATTTGATAGGAAAGGACGATCAAAGCAATAAAGAGTCGTTAAAACGCTATCACGACGTAATCGTCGAACAATAGTTTAAGACAATAAAAAGGCACAGCCGTGTCGGGCGAATCTTCAAAAATTTCACTTTTGAGATGCGCGTCAAAGTTGGCTGTGCTTTTTGATTTTAAATGTTTGTGTATTTTACGCGTTTCTACTTAGCTTAGATTGGCTGAGCTTAAATTACGAAATCTACCGCATGGCGACTTACGCGAATTTCCTTACAAAGAGAGGAAGCTGCCACGTGCAGCGGATTGGTAGCGTACGCGTGCAGGTCTTCAAAACTGTCGAAAGTGGTGATAAGCACCGCGTCGCAGTTGTCGTCCGAGCCTTGGTTTACGCCGATTTCCATCGAGCGCAAAACGTCGATTTTCCCGTTGAGGTCTTTAAGCGCCTGCAAAAACTCGTTCATCTTTTCTTTCGTTCCGGGTTTGAATTTCCACATTACCACGTGTTTGATCATTTTATTTTCCTCCGAATTTATTTGAACATAACCTTGGTTACGTCGTAAATTTTATCTTTTGCGGCGTCGTATCCGCGCTTGTACATTTCCGAAAAGCCCTCTTTGCTTGCCGACGAAAACTCGTCCGTATCCACCGAAATCAGCACGTCCGAATCGACTATTCCGCCTATTGAGGCGTTGGTGCTCATTATCGAAAACACCGTTTTGATAACGGAGGGAGTGCTCAGCTTGTCCGAGCCTTCGCCGCGCGTCGGGTTGACGTCCACGGTTACCACGCTGTCGGCGCCCAGTATGCGGCACAGGTCGGTCGGAATATTGTTAAGAACGCCGCCGTCCACGAGATGCATGCCGTTGTACACGACAGGTCGGAAAAAGAGGGGAACGCACGCCGAAGCCGAAACGGCAGTCGCCGCATGCCCTTTCGTAAGAAAAATCTGACTTGCCGTGACGAGATCCACCGCAACGCACGCAAAACGCTTGCCCTGCCGCGCGTTTATGTCCTCGATAGTGGCGTCGCCGATAAAATCGGTTATTATCCGCGCGATTTTTCCGGGATCGTTGGGCATTAAAAGATTGCCGTTGTGAATGTCGCGATTGCTTAAAACCGAGCCGTAGTCCATCATGCGGTCGGCGGAAATGCCGTACGCGTACAAAGCGCCCACGATTGCGCCCGCGCTCGTTCCCGCAATAATATCGAACTGTAACCCCGCCTCTTCAAAAGCCTTAATCGCGCCGATGTGAGCAAATCCGCGCGCACCGCCACCGCCCAGACAGAGAGCGGTTACGCCTTTTCTTTTCAGCTTGCCTTTTTGAAGCAGAGAAAGCCGCTTTTCTTTTTTAATTTGGTCGATATTCTCGCCGTATTCGGTTGAATTGTTTTTGAAAAGCTTCATGTCGTTAAAAAAACCGCCGCAAAAAAGAATACCCTTTAAGCGGCGAAAATATTACGTTACTGAGCGGCTTTTACGATAACTTTCAGTTTTGCCGAAACTTCCGCGTAGGGCTTTACGGTAATGGTGTATTCGCCCACCGATTTAATGGGGTCGGACAAAACGATTTTTTTCTTGTCGATATCCACGCCCTGTTTTTTAAGCGCGTCGGCAATTGCCTGAGTATTAAGCGCTCCGAACAGCTTTCCGGTTTCGCCCGTTTTGATTTCGACGACAACCGTTTTGGTTTCCAGTTCCTTCGCCAGCTTTATGGCTTCGGCTTTTTCGGCGGCTTTGCGTTTTTCCTCGGCAGCCTTGGAAATATTGATGCTGTTAACCTGCGTGGAGGTGGCAACGGTGGCAAGTCCGTTTTTGATGAGGAAGTTTCTGCCGTATCCGTCGCTTACTTCGATAACGTCGTTTTTTTTGCCCTGACCTTTAACGTCTTTCAAGAGAATTACTTTCATTGGAATTTTTACTCCTTATTCTTTGCATATATTATATAGCGAAACGGAAATTTTGTCAAGTACGGGAATATTTTATTTTATTCGGTGCAAGAATAATAGTGCAAGCGATTTTTTCGCTATTTATTTTCGGAGGTATAACACCATGAAAGACTTAAAATGCGGACTTACGAGATGTAAGCACAACAAGGGCTATTGCTGCTGCGCAAAGAATATCGACGTCGATAAGCACGCCGATTGCCTTACCTATACGCCGGTATCCGGAAAAACCGATGTCGAAGCGGCGGGAGATTTCAAAAAAGCCAATTACAACGTAGACACCGCGGTTGCGTGCACCGCAAACTGCATTTTCAACAAGGACAACGTCTGCCACGCCAACGGAATTACGGTTATGAGCGAGGAGGGTAAGCCCGCCGGCTGCCTGACCTTTATCAAAGCGTAAATTTTCAGGCAAAATCGTCCTTACAAGGGGGAGCGCCCGGATTTGTTCCGGGCGTTTTTTTTGTTTAAGCCCGCAAAAACTTGAATTTTTCAGTCGCTTGTGATATAATAACTTTTGTAAAAATATATGCGGAGAAGAAAAATGAAAAAGGTAATAATCGCGGGCGGCGGAATAGCCGGACTTACCTGCGGCGCAATGCTTCAAAAAGCCGGTTTCAACGTTACGATTTACGAAAAAAACAGCGTTGTCGGCGGAATGTGCAGCAGCTGGAAACGGCGCGGCTACACCATCGATAACTGCATTCACTGGATGACCGGCACTCACCCGGACACCGAACTTAACCGTCTGTGGCGAGAAGTCGGCGCGCTTTCGGACGACGTGAAACTGTACGAAAAACAGACTTTCTATTCGTCCGTATCGGACGGGCGTAAGCTGAGTTTCTATCGCGATATCGAAAAAACAAGGGCGGAATTTCTTGCGTTGTCGCCCGAAGACAGCGACGAAATAAACAAGCTTTTCGAAGCCGTAAAAGCAGCCGAAGGCATGGTTATGCCGGCAGAAAAACCGTTCGACAAAATGTCCGCGGGCGAGATTATAAGGCTCGGCAAAACCATGATGCCCGTCATAAAGGGCATGAGCGGCTACAACGACGACGATTTAAGTTCGCTTGCCGCGCGCTTTAAGCACTCGCTCATAAGGCAGGCAATAGTCGATTATATGCCGGAAAGATACAAAGTCAACGCATTTTTGGTGTCGTACGCAACCGTGACGAGCGGCAACGGCGATATACCTCTCGGCGGATCGCTGAAAACCGCGCAAAGAATCGCGGACAAAATCACTTCGCTCGGCGGCAAAGTAAAAACCTCCTGCCCGGTAAAACAAATAATCGTCGAAAAGGGAAAGGCTACCGGCGTCGTGTTTGAAAACGGACAAAGCGATTTTGCCGATTACGTCGTGTGTGCCGTCGATCCGTACTTTGCGTTTCATTCGCTGCTGCCGGAAAAATATATGCCGGCAAAGCTTAAAAAAATGTACGAAAAACGCGATTGGTTCCCGGTCGAAAGCGGATTTCAGGCGGCGTACTCGGTTAAAGGCGTTTTCTCCGAACTCAGCGAAACTACCGTGGTTCCCTGCCGCGAGATTAAAGTCGGCACGCGCACGATAAACCGAATGTCGGTTCAGTCCTATTCGTACGACCCGAGTTTTGCCCCGGAAGGCGAATGCGTCGTTCAGGTTTCGATCCGCCAGAACGAAGAAGATTTCGCTTTCTGGAAAGAACTTGCCGCGGACAAGTCGGCATATTCGGCAAAAAAACGCGAGCTTGCCGCAGAACTCGAAAAAAGAGCGGAAGAGGCGTTCCCGTGCATTGCGGGCAAAACGGAAGTATGCGACGTGTGGACGCCGATTTCGTACGCCTCGCGCTGTAACGCGTATCGCGGCGCGTACATGAGCTTTATTTCCGCCGTTAATTCCAAGGGCAGCGCGCTTATGCGAGATAAGGCGAAAGGCGTAAAAAATCTGCTTCTCGCAAGCCAGTGGGTCATGGGACCGGGCGGATTGCCGTCGGCGGCTTCGAGCGGAAATTTCTGCGCGTACAGAATTATCGACAAAGAAAAATCATAAATTAAATCCGAGGAGAACCAAACGGAAAATTTTAAAATTTTCACGCGTTTATCGCACTCGGCTTGCAAATTTTTTTGCAATATGGTAAAATAATCGCTATGGAAAAACGCAGAATAACTTCAATAATCGCGCCGCTTGCGCTTCTCGCCGCAACCGTAATATGGGGCGTCGCTTTCGTCGTGGTAAAAAACGAAGTGCACAACGTCGGGGCGGTGTATATGATAGCGTTCCGCTTCACTGTGGCGGCGGCTTTTCTCGCGCTCGTGTTTATTCCGCGTTATAAAAATATGACCAAAAAAACGTGGCTGCACGGGCTTATCGTGGGCGCGCTTCTGTTCACCGCGTACGTCTTTCAGACCATAGGCGCAAAGTACACGACTGCCGGCAACAGCGCGTTTTTAACCGCTTTGTACGTGGTGCTGGTGCCGCTTATCGGCGCGCTTATTTTCCGCAAAAAACCGGACCTGTTGGACGTTATCTGCGCAATTATCGCAATAATAGGTATAGGCTTCATCAGCCTTTCGGGCTTTTCCGTAAATAAAGGCGACGTTTTAACAGTCGTATGCAGCCTGTTTTTCGCACTGCATATAATTGCGCTGTCGTCGTTTACCAAAACCGACGATATCTGCCTTCTCACCAT